>NZ_VOZA01000021.1:0-55493 GCF_013420015.1 Acinetobacter sp. YH12039
CTGCCGCCAGCGTTCAATCTGAGCCATGATCAAACTCTTCAGTTTAAAATCAATAGTACATATAGTGTACCAATCTTGGCTCATCAATTACTGACAAAAATTTGCTCAAATAAACTTCGAGTAATTTTTACCATCAATCAATGAAAATAATTTCGATCAATCAATCAGTAAAAATCCACACAAGTTGTTCTTCATAATCTCTTAATGATCTTCTTAATGCTTCGTCAGCAAATAAGAGAACAACATCAAACAACTCAAAACCTTATGTTTATCACTGTCTGCGTTGGTATGCAGCGTATTCTATAGAGTTTCAAAAACAAACACAAGCCCCTATCACAGAAATTTCTATGATATTGCGCCTGAGTGTATATTTTTTAAACTAAAAGCAATTTATTGCTTATTTAAAGATCAATATATCTACATATTCCGCTTTATGAAAGACGAATTTTATAATTATTGGTGATTTTTATATTCTTCAAACTAAAAAGCCCGTAATTCAACGGACTTTTCGAATAGCACTGACTTGAATAAAACTAAAGAAGTTACGAAAGTGACTTTAGTTTGCTTGCTCAGCCAACCAACTCATGAATTTTTGTCGTTCAGCTTTACTAGCCTTCTGCCAAAGCTGAATTAATTGTTGATCTACTCCATTTTGATGAACAGCTATATTTTTTGGAGCAGCTACAGGAACGGCTACGTTCGTTGGCTTTACTGTTACGGATTGTGCATAAACAGGTGCCGGTTGATTTTCTGGCACAGCTTCTTTCTTCGTAAAATCTACGGCATTACCCAATACACCATTGGAGAAAATCGATTTTTGTTCTTTCTTTGCCCCAGCTTGCTGCACAAGTAATTGATTAGATTTGTCATACAACCCAAATATTGGTTGGTCTTTATATTTTTGCGCAGCATCAAAATCTCTTGGTGCATTGACTAGACCTAAACGGTACTCTTGACCATCAATCAGTGCTGGAGTGCGAATAGCAGCAACTCCTGATTTTAATATATCGTGCGAATTATCAGCATGTTGAAAAAATTCGCTATAACGTACAGTTAATACGTTTTCACCTGCATCTAGCTTATATTTCTCTGTAGATCGAAATAAACCACCTGTAACTTCTTGATCATTAACTGCAACTATTTTGATTTCTTCCGGAACAGTCAAAGTTACAGCTGCAAATCCTGCACTACTTAACATCAGCGCTGTAGCTGCAACAGTTAATCTTAAAGTCATCATTATCACTCTTTATCAATTATTTAGTTTCGATTGCACTATGCAATGCATATGTGACAATCTTATGACATCTAACAATCACTGTATATTTAGTTTCAAGACATTATTTAGATATTCATTCAAGAATTTTGCATATAAAAAAAGGATGCTTAAAGCATCCTTTTTTAATTCATCACACCATCATTACTTGAAAGTTTTGAATCGTTCTTCATCTGCAATAAAGGTTTTTTCACCTGCAGGCGCTTCAATCGAACCAAAAACAAGCTGTGCACGTAGTTTCCATTGATCTGGCACATCAAATGCCGCAGCTGTTTCAGCATCAACAATTGGATTGTAATGTTGCAATGATGCACCGATATTTTTTTCAGCCAAAGCCGTCCAAGTAGCAAATTGAGCAATTGCCGTTGAATGTTCAGACCATACTGGGAAATTATCTGCATATAGTGCAAATTGTTCTTGGAGAGCTTTTACTACAGCCTGATCTTCATAAAATAATGCTGTACCATAACCTGCTGCAAAACTATTAATCTTGCCATTGGTTCCTTCAAATGCATCTGCAGGTACAATTTTACGTAAAGTTTCACGTACGATATTCCAGAATTTTTGATGTGCATCACCAAACAGAATAACGACACGAGACGTTTGAGAGTTAAATGATGATGGACTTAAACGTACAGCATTTTTAATGGTTTGCTCAATTTCATCTTGCGATAAACTCACGTTATTACCAATAGAATAGATTGTGCGACGTTGTTCGATTTGATTCAAAAATGACATTACAAGACCTCTTTTTATTTTCAATTAGCTTACTAAGTTGAGATTTATAATAGGTGATGTTTTTAACAGTCGCATGACTATATTTACAACATTGTGTCTTATTTCTAGAACAATCAGTTGCAAGCATCTAAATACCTACAACCCACTTACATTCAGATTTTGGTTTCACTGTCTTTAGTACGGCAGAAATCAAAGCAACATACAGAACATAGAAATTACTCATAAATTCTAAACTGATCTTGATCTTCTGGCTCTAAGCGTTCAGGCGCTTGGCCTTCAATTGAACCAAAGACTAACTGCGCACGAAGCAGCCATTGTTTTGAAATATCAAAGTGTTCGGCAACGGCATAATCAATGTGTGGATTATAGTGTTGTAAACATGCGCCTAAACCTGCATCTGCGATCGAAGTCCATACTGCGAATTGCGCCATGCCAGACGTTTGCTCCGACCACACTGGAAAATCTTCTGCACTTAATGGCACTTTCTTTTGTAATTGTTGAATCACAACTTGATCTTCATAGAAAAGTACAGTTCCCAGGCCAGCTGCACACTGATCTATTTTGAGCGCCACACCTTCAAAAATATAACTCGCAACATTCTTGCGTTGTACGTCTTTTACAATGTCCCAAAATTTTTGATGAGATTCGCCAAATAAAACTACAATACGTGTGCTTTGCGAATTATATGCAGATGGACAACTTCTTACGGATTCTTGAATCAGTTCCGCCAAATAAGCCTGACTGTAATGCACCTTCTTTCCAAGCTCGTAAATACTGCGACGTTTCTTTAATTGATCAACAAAGGACGCTTCTATTTCTTGGTCGGTATTTTTCTTTTTTAATTTAAAATCTTTAGTGATATCCGCAGTCAATACATGACCAATTTTATCGAGTAACGCCACCCTAAACACCCCAAAGCAATTTTTATATATAAACAACAATTCCTTACTTATTCTAAGGGTATATCAGGCTAAATTTTGACTATGATTTATTCACATGTTGCTTTTTAAATCAATCAATAAGCTCAAAAACAAAAAACTCCGCATTTTGCGGAGTTTATGTGACATTTAACGCAATTTATTTATCAGTTTCAAATAATGCTGCGACAAATGATTTTGCTGAGAATGGACGCAAGTCATCAATTTTCTCACCTACACCAATAAAACGAATTGGCACATGGGTACGGCTTGCAATATTAAATAACACACCACCTTTCGCAGTACCATCCAGTTTAGTAATGGTTAGACCTGTAAGCCCTACTGCCTCGTCAAACATTTCAACTTGGTTAATGGCATTTTGACCTGTACCTGCATCAACCACCAACATCACTTCATGTGGAGCTGTAGCGTCAATTTTTTGCATTACACGTTTTACTTTAGACAACTCTTGCATGAGGTGTCCTTTGTTGTGTAAACGACCTGCGGTGTCTGCAATCAGCACGTCTACGCCTTTTGCACGAGCACTTTCGAATGCATCAAAAATAACTGAAGCAGAATCTGCACCATGACCTTGCGCCACAACTGCAATATTATTGCGTTCGCCCCAAATTTGTAATTGCTCTGTTGCTGCTGCACGGAATGTATCACCAGCAGCCAACATTACTTTTTTACCTTCACCTTGTAAGCGTTTTGCTAATTTACCAATCGTGGTGGTTTTACCCACACCATTTACACCAACAACCAAAATCACATACGGATTTTTATTGCTGTCGATATGTAGCGGTTTAACACGTGGTGCAAGTAATGCCACAAGTTCTTCTTGAAGCGCTTTATATAAAGAATGTGAATAGATTAAATCGCCACGTTCAGTACGTTCAGTTAAATTCGCAATAATCGTTTTGGTTGCATCGACACCAATATCAGCAACCAAAAGTTGCTCTTCAACTTCCTCTAAAAGCTCATCGTCAATTTCCTTCCCACCGATCAGGATATTCACCATGCCGTCTGCCAAGTTCTTACGTGACTTTGCTAGACCTTCTTTCATTCGACTAAAGAAGCCGCCTTTCGCCTTCGAGTCTTCAGTTTCTGACTCTGTTTCTTGTAATGGTGCAGCAACGTCTTGCTGTACTTTCGGTGTCTCGATAATCGGCACATTTACCGCAGGTAAACTCGGTAGCGTGACATCGTCATCACCGATATCAGCATCAATCAAAAATTTATTCTGCCCATGAGATTGCTGTTGCATGCCGAATCCTTGAAAAGCACTGCGTTAAAAAAACCGATTCTATCATAAGTTATCTTAAATTGAGTCGATACACGCCTGTCAGAGCGAAGCACACTAAAAAACAACATGTTGAACTTGCAATCAAAATTAACTTTAGGAAAACTAGATAGCTATAAAATGCATTTTAATGGATTCCTTTGTGTCCCATAAAAACAGATTTTCTCCTTGTCTTTTTAAAACTTTATTTCGCTCTGCGCTTCCTATCTGTGTCATTAGCAGTTGCCTTTGGTCAGCAACTCATCTACATGCAGACACACGTACCCAATTAACGCGTAGCACCTTTGAAACCACGCTTAAAAATGGTTTAAAGGTCATTATTCGTGAAGACCACCGTGCGCCGATGGTAATGACTCATATTTGGTATCGTGTTGGCAGTAGTGATGAGTCGGGCAATCTATTAGGGATCTCCCACGCGCTCGAACATATGATGTTTAAAGGAACCACTAAAGTTCCTAATGATGAATTTACACGTCTCAGCCGTATCTATGGCGGCAGCATCAACGCTGCAACCTTTACCAATTACACCAATTATTATCAGTTGTATCCAAAAGCCTATTTTCCTATGGCGCTGGAGCTCGAAGCGGATCGTATGAGTAATTTACGATTACAACAACAAGATTTCGACCCTGAAATTAAAGTGGTTATGGAAGAACGCAGACAGCGCACAGATGACAATCCTCGTTCTTTGGCTTATGAACGTTTCAAATGGATCTCTTATCCAACCAGTCACTATCGTCAACCCGTCATTGGACACATGAAAAATCTGCAAAACATCAAATTGGCAGATTTAAAGCAATGGTATAAAGATTGGTATACCCCGAATAACGCCATTTTGGTGATTGTCGGTGATGTCGATGCCGAAGCAGCCATTCGTCAAGTTCAAAAATACTTTGGTGATATTCCATCACGCAAAACACCTGATCGTAATGATGTGATGGAATTCGAACGTGTGGGCTATCGTCATATGGAACTAAATTTACCCGTACAAGTGCCTAATTTGTATATGGCGTGGAATGTACGCTCACTGGCTACTGCAAAAAACCCACAAGATGCATATGCTCTCAATATTATTCGCAACATTTTAGATAGTGGTATTTCATCGCGCCTACAAGACAAACTGGTACGCGATAGAAAATTACTTACTGCTGTAAGTGTTTCTTATGATCCATACAATCGTGGAGACAGTTTGTTTACCATTTCAGCACTCCCTGCCGATGGCGTCAAAATGGAACAAGCGCAAAAAGCGATACAAGATGAAATCGACACTTTAAAAACAGAATTAGTCAAAACACCTGAAGTTGAACGTATCACCACACGTTTTGTCTCCAATTTAGTCTATAACCAAGATGACATCAGCAGCCAAGCCAAGACGATCGGTAACTTAGAAGTCAATGGGCTCAGTTTCAGGCTAATGGACGAATTACCAAAACTATATGAAAACGTCAGCGCACAAGATATTCAACGTGTCGCAAATGCGTATTTTGTCCGAGAAAATTTAAGCACCATGTATCTGCTTCCAGAACAGACGGAGGTTCCAACAACCTCAAATAAAGCAGATCAAACTACAAAACCAGCTCAAACGGAAGTTGTTACTCCAGAGCAACAGACTAACTCAACCCAAAACACAGAAAGCGTCTTGTAAGGATTAGTGATGACTATTACGAAAATTTTATCTCTAAGCTTACTCACTGCGTTTGGCTCACTCCTCCATGCAGAAACTTATACGGAAAATGTTCCCGACCTCAACGATAATCCGAGCCAATTACAATCTATCCCAATGCTGCAAAGTTTAAAGAATTTACAGATTGATAAAGACTACCGTGCTCCGCTGGTTCAAGTGCTGAAAAACCGAAATGGCGTGAATAGTCTATTTGTTGAATCACAAGATCTACCTATGGTGGATATTCAACTGACCTTTAATGCGGGTTCTGCTCGTGATGAAGAAGTCGGAAAAGGCTTGTATGGTGTTGCCAACATGGCTGCACGTTTAATCGATGAAGGCACAGAAAAATACAATGCAACGCAAATTGCCTCGGTTTTTGACCAAACAGGTGCTCAATTTAGCGTACAAGCACATCGAGATATGTTTGTCGTTCGGCTACGCGTATTGTCAGACCCTAAAAAATTAGAACCTGCTTTAAGTATGATGATGGATGTGATTAAAAATGCGACTTTTAAAAACTCCAGTCTCAACTTAGCACTCAGCAATAACCAAACTGGTCAGAAACAACTCCAAGAAAGCCCAAGTCGCTTAATGAATATTCGTTTCTATCGGGCTGTATACGGCACACACCCATATGCAGAACCGATTACTGGAACCAATGGCAGTATCAAAAAAATCACCCCTGACATTTTAAAGAAGTTTCGTAATCAATTTTTAGTTGCTCAAAACATGAATATTGCCATTACAGGCAAACTCAGCAAAAAAGAAGCACAAAACCTTGCAGAACGTATTTCCGGAAACTTAAACCAAGGTGAAAAAGCTAAGGCACTTGCACAACCAGAAGAAAAACAAGGGTTTGATATCATCCATCTTCCCTACAATTCCACCCAAGCCAACGTCATGTTTGGACATTTAGGAACGACACGTGATAACAAAGATCGATTAGCCCTAGAAGTAGCTAATCGAATGTTTGGTGGTGGAGGTTTTAACTCGGTCCTCATGCAAGAGCTTCGCGTTAAACGTGGCTATACTTATGGTGCCTATAGTGCATTTAGCTTTAGCCAAGCACCCGGTATCTTTAGTTTTAGCTATGGAACACGTCAAGATCAGCTGATAGATAGTATTCAAGTGGCACATAAGGCTTTTAATGATTTTGTCAAAATGCCTATTGATCAAAGACAAACGGAAGAAACCAAAGCAGGCATGCTGCGTGCTTTTCCAAATAATTACAGCAGTAATGCAACGATCAATGCACAGCTTGGTCTATTGGGCTTTTATCATCAAGACCCAGATTATTTGACACAGTACCCTAAATTATTGGAAAAAATAACTGTAACTGATGTACAAAATGCGGTTCGTACTTACATGCACCCTGAAAATATGACTGTGATTGTGGTGAGCAAAACCTTAGATAAAAATGAAGTACAGCAGATATTGGAGAAGAATATACAAGCAGCTCCAACCAAGATAATCCCTGCAACTAAAGCTGTTCCTCTGCCAAAGCCGGAAGTTGATGTGCCCGCACAGACTCCATCTGATAAGCATGCATCAATTTAAGATAAGCACCCACACGAATGCGATCTTGCTGTCTCAGCAGCATCGCCATTTCCTGTGTTTCAGGATAACTTTGCTGCAACGCAAGTCGTGACACGTTTTGGTATTGCTGTACAGAAATAGGACGATATAAGGCAATTACAGCCAATACCAAAATCACCACGATCATGACTGAAACAAAGATATTATAAATTTGCTCTAGCTGTATTTTAGATTTGAATTGAATAATTTTTTCTAAATCAATAGTCATACACTACCTCAGGTTCAAAGTAGTGTATGGCTGACGTTCAAGAAGTTCAAGTCACAGCGCTTAAAACTGAATCAGTCCACCGTTTCAGTCTGTGAGTTAGCTAAACAATTTAATGAATAATGGTACGTATCACCGCAAAATAAAGAATTAATGCAATAATCGCCAAAACGATAAATACTGCAAAAATACTCATTCCACCTTCTGCATGCGCAGGATGTAAATCATCATCATCGGCGATTTTGAGTAATTCGCCATTATATGCATTGTAAAATTCTAAGCGCTGTCCCTTATCTAAATCCCGTGTGAAATCATATACACGTTTGCGCTGTGCTAAACCAAAATCCCCTAAATGAATCTCCTGATGAAAAATTGCGTCATCAAGATTGCGACGATGTAGATGTGCCAATTCCACAATTTGCGCTAATGTCGGAGGATAATCTAAAGTTAAACCGTCTAAAACTTTTGTCATTTTACTTCTCCTTATTATCTACAACTTCTTATGTTAGTATTTTACTCATGAAAACAATTGTTCATTGTTTAATCATGTAAACTATAGAAAATTAGAAATATTTACGTGAATAGTTGACAATTCAAGATAATTGTAATATTAGTTTAACAATACTTAGTTATATTAGTTAATAGGGCTAAAGAATGGGCCCTTAATGATCATAATTAGAATAAGGAGTTAAATATGATTCAACAATTCTCTCAACATGAACTCGAACATGTATACGCAAATGCGGTGAACACAATTCAGTCTCAAATGAACTTCAGCGATGCAGTTCACGAATTGGAAGATGCAGCTCGTGCTGGACATGGTAAAGCAGCGTTATTTTTGGCTGAACTTTATTATCAAGGCTTCCGCGTAGAACGTGACTCACTCAAAGCGCAATATTGGCAGAACATGGCCACTTTGCAAGCATAACAAAACGTCACTAAGGTGGCGTTTTTTACACCCTTCAACTTTTAACTACATAAATTCTTACAATCAAGTTCAAAGCTTACACAGCTTTTTCATAAGAATTTCCTACAATAGGAGCAACATCAACAACACGCTGCATATGATGTCTAAATTAAAGCAATATAAACCTATTCCAAAAGATTTATTTTTCAAAATTAGTATTTTAAAAACCATGATGTACTGTGGAGTCCTTTGGGGTCTCTACCACCAACAAGGTTGGGCAATGACCAGCGATCAAGATCATATTATCTTCCCGTTTTGGCTAAATGGCATTCAAGCGCATAAATATGCCAAAAAGCATTGGCCCAACTACACTCCACGACGCATTACACCAGAGGATTTTGAGGCATCGCTATTACCGACATTGACACGCCTTAAAGTTATCCCTGCGTTGCATAGCTCTAGCCACATCCGTCTCAAGCTCACAACCTCGCAAATGCGTTTATTCTTTTTTAACCAAAATAAGATTCAAATGGCATAAAACCCTCAGTGCATGTTTGACCCCAACATGCACTGAAAAGTATTTGCTTTTTTCAAATTTCGCGCTAATTTAAATTAAACAAAAACTACTATAAAGGAATGAAAATATGACTACAGTTGCCCAAGTACTTAAAGACAAAGCTTATCAAGAAATCTACACCATCACTCCAGATGCGACTGTACTCGAAGCCATTTCCCTGATGGCACAAAAAGGCATTGGTGCCCTCGTTGTGACCCATGAAGGCACAGTCGTTGGTATTTTGTCTGAGCGTGACTACACACGTAAAATCGCTCTGATGGAAAGAACTTCTTTCGATACCTCTGTCAGCGAGATTATGACGGGAAGTGTTATCACTGTCACAAGTGCAGCGACTGTCGAAGAATGTTTAGAACTCATGACAGATCGCCATTTACGTCATTTACCTGTCGTTGAGGAACAGAAATTGACTGGCTTAATCTCCATCGGTGACCTTGTAAAAGCAGCAATGGATGATCAACGAAAACTGATCGAACAACTTCAACAATATATTTCAGGCTAAACTCAAAAATCCCCCTTGATAAACTTTAAGGGGGAATTCTAAATATCAATAATTTTATATAACTCACAGTTTGTAATGACATACACATTACAAATTAATTACTTTTCTCAATTTCCTTTCTTATGTTGAAACCCGCTTTAGATAAATTAGACCAACTAGATGCCATCATTTTAGAACTATAACGCTTAATGTTTTCGATGAAGAATGATGAGCTGCTGGAATACCACCGACGTACGATTAATTTGGAGATTGCTTCGTCTATCGCTGAAATTTTAGATGCAAAAGCAATTATTTATGCACTACATCCTGAGTTAATTCCAATTACATCAAGCGTTAACCACACTTTTTATAAAAATTATGTCAAAAAAAATATCCCAGTAAAAACTGGGATACTTCGAATATAGATCGGGCTATACAACTGCAAAAGATTTTTGCATCATCAACAGATGATGAGCAACTTAGTCTTTTTTAATGGCAGTAATTAATTTAAACCTAATTTTTCAGCCACATAGTCTGAGTCTTTATCGCCACGGCCTGAAACGTTAACGACAATCTTCACATCTTTGGCAAGATTTGGCGCTTCACGAATTGCCCAAGCAACCGCATGTGAACTTTCTAGTGCAGGAACAATACCTTCCACACGTGAGAGCGTCATGAAGGCATCTAAACATTCTTGGTCTGTCGCTGTTGTATATTCAACACGGCCTAGGTCTTTTAACAAACTATGTTGTGGCCCCACTCCTGGATAGTCCAAACCTGATGCAATTGAATGCACTGGCAAAGGCTCACCCTGTTCATCTTCAAGGACATAACATGCCATGCCATGAATTTGACTTGGCTTACCCAATGTTAACGTCGCAGAGTGCATATTGGTATCTAAGCCATGACCTGCAGGTTCTACACCCACAAGTTTTACATCGGTGTCATTGAGGAATGCTGTAAATGCACCGACAGCATTTGAACCACCGCCCACACATGCAACCACATAGTCAGGATTTGCACCAAATCGATCATTGGCTTGAACTTTAATTTCATCTCCAATAATTGACTGGAAGTCACGAACCATTTTCGGGAATGGATGTGGGCCAACCACTGAACCAATCGCATAAATAAAATTGGTTGGATCTTTTAAATATTCTTCAAAAGCGCTATCTACTGCATCTTTAAGCGTAGCTGTACCACGTGTAACAGAGATAAGGTTGGCACCTAAAATCTTCATTTTCACCACGTTTGGATGTTCTTTTTCAATATCCACTTGCCCCATGTGAATTTCACATGGAATGCCCACTAAGGCACAAGCCGTTGCCAATGCTACACCATGCTGACCTGCGCCGGTTTCAGCAATCACTTTGGTTTTACCCATGTATTTTGCTAATAAGGCTTCGCCAAGGCAGTGGTTAATTTTATGCGCGCCAGTATGGTTGAGGTCTTCACGCTTGAGGTAGATTTGTGCACCACCTAATTTGTCAGACAAGCGCTTCGCATAAAACAATGGGCTTGGACGTCCAACATAGTGTGCAAACAACTCTTTCAATTCATTTTGAAATTCTTCTGTATGACGAATTTGCTCATAAGCAACATTAATGTCATCCATTGCCTGTTTTAAATCTGGTGGAATGAACTGCCCACCGTATTCACCGAAGAAACCTTCTTCATTAGGTAATGCGATACCATTAATTTGATGATCCATCATATTTCCTTCATGTTGTATGCAAAACAAAGACTTTTAAATACTATCCAATTTTGAAAATAAGAAACAATGCAAAATTGGAGTAAGTAATATAAACATCATTGATAAGAAAAAGTATCGTTTTTAACGCTTTAGCGCGCTAAATATTTCGTCATATCTTCCACACCTTTTAGGGTCATCGGGAACATATGTTCTTCAAAAATTTGTTTAATCGCAGCAATGGTTTGGGTGTAATGCCAATAACTTTCTTCTTCTGGGTTTAACCATGCTGTTTTATCAAAATGATTGCGTAAGCGCTGTAACCACACCTGACCCGCTTCATCATTCATATACTCCACAGAACCACCTGCCGAGTTCAACTCATACGGTGCCATACTCGCATCACCGACCACGATGACACGGTAATCTCGACCATAGGTGTTGAATAGATCCCATGTATTCATACGCGTGCTTGAACGGCGAATATTGTCTTTCCACACATAGTCATATAAACAGTTATGAAAATAGAAATACTCTAAGGTTTTAAATTCAGTTTTTGCAGCGGTAAAGAGCTTCTCACATTGGGCAATATGTGAATCCATCGAGCCCCCAACATCAAAAAGCATCAAGACTTTAATACGGTTACGTCGTTCTGGAACCAACTGCACATCCAAAATACCCTGTTTGGCAGTTTCACGAATGGTTCCGTCGATATCCAGCTCTTCTGCTGCACCTTGACGGGCAAATTTACGCAAACGACGCAAAGCCATCTGCATCTGACGACTGCCGAGAATCTGCTCATCATCTAGGTTTCGGTATTGACGTTGTTCCCACACTTTCACCGCAGATCGTTTACGACCAGGCCCACCAATACGCACGCCTTCAGGATGGTCGCCATAGGCACCAAACGGGGACGTACCACCCGTCCCAATCATCCGATTACCACCCTGATGCTTTTTATGCTGCTCGCGCAAACGCTCTTCGAGCATTTTCATCAGTTCTTCTAAGGAACCAGCTTTTTTTAATTCTTCTCGTTGTTCTGGTGTTAGATGCTTTTCGATGAGCTCAAGGTCAAACCAATCCTTTGGCAGTTTATGTACCTGATTTAATAGCTCGTCTAAATCAAAGGTAGCAATACCGTCAAAATAGTCCTTCATTGCACGGTCGAACTTATCAAAGTAACGTTCATCTTTGACCATGACGGTTTTTGCAAGCTGATAAAATTCATTTTGATCTGCAAAGACCAGCCCTGCTGCCACTGCTTGGTTCAAGTCAATCAATTCACGAGTTGAAACAGGAACACCGTATTTTCGAAGGGTATAAAACAATCGCACAAACATAGGCGAATAAAATCCAATAAAAATTAAATATCAGGAGGTCAAATCCAGTGTGAATGCATGTGATCTTGTTATTTCATCTGCAACTGAGTCTTGCCTTTACATCCACCATTATGAAAAATTGATCCCTACAAGTAAAGCCAAAAGCTTTTACTGTGTGTTCATATACGTTGCCCTACCTACCCAAAGAAACACAAACGGCATGATTTATTCGCAAGTCGCATTTCTTTCTTTAAGTGATTTTTTAAGAGTTTCATATTTGCGCTGAACATCGAGACGATCCTGCTGCAACTTTTCAATGGATACGATTTTATGAAAATCTTGATGGTTTCTATAGCGGTTAAAGTCATTTAGATTCAAGATCACAAAATCATAGTATTTCAGCTCGAGTACAGTTGCAGCACAGGCCTTTTGTTGAATGGTCGTTTGAGCTACAAGATGACCTGATTGATCGATGAGTTTTTCTTCAAGCTGATGTTCTGCAACTTGCGCCCAATACGCATCTTGGAGTAGCTGTTGATGCTGCTGTTCAAACTGAGCATCATCCATCGCATAGCTATAACTAGATAAATACAAGCTCGCAGCCAACAAGAGCACAGTTGACTTAAATCTCCTAGGTACAGCTATATGTACACCTGATACGTATGCGCTTGTCTGCATAATTCACCTTTATATTTTTTAATGCTCAAAATAAAAGCCGGATAACCGGCTTTTAAATCTTTGATAAAATTAATAGCAATTAACGACGTGACATAAATGCTAGACGTTCAAGCAATTGCACATCTTGTTCGTTCTTAATCAAGGCACCATAAAGCGGTGGAATTGATTTTGATTTATCTGTATTGCGTAAAATATCTTCTGGCATATCATCCGCCATCAGCAAACTCAACCAATCAATCAACTCAGAAGTTGAAGGCGGTTTCTTTAAACCCGGAACTTGACGTAATTTAAAGAAAATTTGCAGTGCTTCAGAAACCAAGGTATTTGAAATATTTTCAAAATGCACATCGATGATTTCACGCATGGTTGCTTCATCAGGGAATTCAATATAATGGAAGAAACAACGACGCAAAAAGGCATCTGGAAGTTCTTTTTCATTATTTGAAGTAATGATCACGATTGGACGTTGTGTTGCCGTAATCGTTTCACCTGTCTCGTACACAAAGAATGACATTTTATCGAGTTCGTGTAGCAAATCATTAGGGAATTCGATATCTGCTTTATCAATTTCGTCAATTAGAAGTACACAACGTTCTTCACTGGTAAACGCTTCCCAAAGTTTACCCGGCTTAATATAGTTTTTGATGTCATAAACACGGTCATCGCCCAACTGACTATCACGCAGACGAGATACGGCGTCGTACTCGTACAAACCTTGTTGAGCCTTGGTCGTCGATTTGATATGCCACGTAATGAGCTTAAGGCCTAAACTTTCAGCCACTTGTTCGGCTAAAAGTGTTTTACCTGTCCCCGGCTCACCTTTAACCAAAAGTGGCTTTTGCAATGAACGTGCAGCTTTTACTGCAAGTTTTAAGCTATCGGTCGCAATATATTGATCTGTACCAGTAAATTGTTGAGTTTCAACAGACATGACATAACCTTATTTTTTTATTTAAAGCGGTGAAATTTTTTTGTTTACAACGTGCTGTGGTTTCGCTGCATTGTATTTTGTCCAAAAATATCCAAGGACTAAACCAATACCCACCACAAAGAGAATCAGCGATAGATTCAACCATACCAATGGCTGATCTTTTGTTAATACACCAAAAATCAAACCAAAAATCGCAGGTGCGATCGCTGCATTTGAACCTTCAGAAACGGTTGGTGTTAATAAAATAGCAAATACGATAAGCCAACCAATGGCACCGATCATTTTGGGTAAGCGCTTCATCAGCCCATACCAACACAACAAAGCAATTACAGCCCCACCTAAGTAAACCGTAATTGCAATACTGCTTTCAGGAATTGAGTCCAATACCGATACTACACCATTCATTTTCACAACTCCTGAATTAACTTAAGCGCCGCGCAAGCCTTCTGGCTCAACTGCATTTGGGTCAATTAAACCTTCTGGAGGCATTTGAATAAAGAACCCTTTTGTTTCAATTGAATCTAGTACATGCAATACATTCACACGTGCAAGTTTGCGTGATTCACTAAGTTCTAGATCCATGACAAATGTGGCACGACCAAATGCTGTACGTAAAGCATCAGGCATTACTGCAAGCGGATCTGTCGCTTCAGTTTCGTTTTCATTAACTTCAGGACGTGCAATATAAAGATACATTTCATCTTTTTTGCTCGATTTGTAGATAGAACAGTACATAATTGAATCAATACTCATTAAACGCAAGGCAAAGGATACATCAAAAAAAAGACTGATACATTAGTGTTTATTAACGCATCAGTCGTGAATTTGTATAAGTGATAGTTCTTTAATCAATCAGAACTTATTCCATCACTTTCATTTGACCAGAAAGATAGCTTTCATCGGCATGCAGTACTTCAATTAAAGGCTTCGTCAGCAAATCATAGCGCCAGCCCAACAAATAGCTCGGTAAATCTTGTTCATCATTATGAAAAACCACATGCTGATACAAAGCATTTAACCATTTTTTACGCATTAAAACTTCTTTAAGCACAGAGGTTTCTTGTACTGCACGCTGAATGACTGTATCGACGCGCGAACCAATATCCTGAGACGAATGACGAATTGGACGTGCCATACGCAGCGGCCATTCAGCTTGTTCTGGTAAAAACTTCAACAAATCTAAAATAATTTTACCATGCTCACGCACAATGTTCGGACGAATGTCTTTCACCGCACTCAATTGAAAATTATTTTTTGGATTTTTTTCTACCATATCAATGATGGTTGAGTTTTTAAGAATAAAGCTACGTGGCTGATTTAAGGCTTTCACCATTTGCTCACGCCAAACGGCCAATTGCTGAATTTGCATGAGCTGACGACGTGAATGTCGATAATTACCAATATCGTGATACAGCATATGGATCGGCGTTTCAGTGCCAATTTCATAAGTTAAATTTTTGCAGTCCTCAAGCACACAATTTAATAAACTTTTCGCAGCCAATTCATTCTGAATCGTATGGCTTAAATTCATTAAATAATGTACATCATTCGCTGCATAGTTCAATTGCTCGGCACTGAGTGGACGAGCCAACCAATCTGAACGTGTCTGATCTTTATCTATATCTACATCGAGCATAGTTTTTAAGGCATTTTGATAGCTGACTTGTAAGCCATGCCCTAAAAATGACATCCCAACTTGGGTATCAAAGACATTTTCTAAAGACTTATGCTGTGCATAGTGATAAATCAGGTCGATATCTTCACTACAAGCATGAAAAATGTTTTGCTGAGCCGCAAATAATTTTTGCCAGAATTGGGTTAAATCGAGGGTTGTACCATCAAGTAAATACACCTGATTTTGTACATTAATTTGGAAAAGTCCAAGTTTGGGCCACAGGGTATCTACTTTTATAAACTCGGTGTCGAGTCCGTAAATCGAGCTTTGGTCCATAAGATTTAAAACAGAATTTAAATCTGGCTGATTTTGAATGAATTGATACATAAGTTGCTGAGTCTAAATTTAGATGCTCTATGAGCTTATATTAACTGATATATATTATTTATCTATAAGGAAAACGTTATTTTAGTGACTTATTTCCTTTAATTGGCTTTTTTATTCATTGTAAACAAAAACTTTAATCGTTATTAAGTATAAATAATTAAGTGAAAATTATACAAAGCGAAACGAGTTTCGCTCTATAGTTACTTCATTCGCATTCGGTTATGCACGGCCTGACTTAAGGTATGACTATCCACATATTCAAGCTCACCACCCTGTGGTACACCCTGTGCAATACGGGTCATTTGTATTGGTAAATGCTTGGTCGCTTCAACCAAATAATGTGCTGTCGCTTGACCTTCTACCGTTGCATTGGTCGCCAAGATCACTTCCTGCACTTTACCATCACTTAATCGTTGAATTAAATATGGGATACCAATTTCGTCGGGGCCAATACCATCGAGTGGCGACAAATGCCCACCCAATACATGATATTTCCCTCTAAAACTGCCACTTTGCTCGATTGCCATGACATCTGCAGGAGATTCAACCACACAAAGCAGTTGATCATCACGCTCTGACGAGACGCATATGTTGCATACCTCATCTTCAGTCAATGAATGGCAAATGGAACATTCATGAATATAGTTGGTTGCTTCAGTCAATGCATGTGCCAAACCAACAGCACCCTCCCTATTTTTCATGATTAAGTGCAGTGCCATACGTTGAGCCGACTTTGGCCCAACGCTTGGCAAAATACGCAATGCCTGTACAAGTTGATCAAAACGATCACTAAACATTCAACGTATTCCTTAGAATAAACCTGAAAGGCCTGGTGGAAGCCCCATACCCGAGTTTGCAGATTTCAGTTTTTCTTCTGAAATCACTTCAGCTTGACGTGAAGCATCATTCATTGCCGCTGCAATTAAGTCTTCAATCATATCTGCATCATCTTGAAGTAGTTCAGGATTGATTTCAATACGTTTCACCACATGACGCGCAGTCATAGTAACTTTAACCAGACCACCACCTGCTTCAGCGTGAACTTCAACTTGTGCAAGCTCTTCCTTGGCTTTTTTTATGTTGCTCTCAACTTCTTTTTGCATGCGTTGAGCTTGCTGCATGAGCATATTAATGTTCATAAAAATCTCCGAACAAAACTGATGAATTCACTTTAGATAAGATCTAAACCGCGTGAAAGATCGCGAATAATATCATTAATATCTTCTAAACCAACAGATACGCGAATTAAACCTTCGCTAATCCCTGCTGCTTTTTTCGCTTCTGCAGACATTCTGCCATGAGAAGTCGTTGCAGGATGGGTAATTGTTGATTTTACATCACCCAAGTTACTTGTAATAGAAAGGAACTTGGTATTATCAATCACGGTCCAAGCACCTTCACGTTCGCCTTTGGCAACAAACGACACAACTCCGCCAAAGCCTTTTTGTTGCTTTTTCGCCAACTCATGACCTTCGTGATTTGGAAGTCCAGCATAGTACACTTTTTCAACTTTCGGGTGTGCATCCAACCATTCAGCTAAAGTCTGAGCACTTGCACAGTGAGCTTTCATACGTAAGCTTAAAGTTTCTAGGCCTTTCAGGAAGATCCATGCATTGAATGGACTCATCGAGTTACCCAGTGTACGAATAACACCTGTAATCTCTTCCATCAATTTTGCACTACCGACAACTGCACCACCGAGCGCACGACCTTGACCATCAATATATTTTGTTGATGAGTAGATCACGAGGTCCGCACCAAATTTAATCGGTTGCTGTAACACTGGTGTACAGAAAGTATTATCGACTGCAAATAATGCCCCATGCGCATGTGCAATATCAGCAATGGCTTGTAAATCCCCTACTTGAGCTAATGGGTTTGACGGTGTTTCAATAAACAAGAGGCGTGTAGTTGGGCGAATCGCTTGTTTCCAAGCATCTAAATCTTCCAAATCAACAAAAGTAACGTCAACACCAAATTTGATGACATATTTTTCAAACAGAGAAATGATCGAACCAAAGACAGCACGTGAACACACCACATGATCGCCAGCTTTCAAATATGCCAAAGTGATCGCGTGTACGCCTGCCATACCCGAACTTGTCGCAACTGCGGCTTCAGCACCATCCAAAACAGCTAAACGTTTTTCGAACGCTTGTACAGTTGGATTGGTATAACGTGAATAGGTATTGCCTTCAATTTGACCTGAAAATTTTGCTGCGGCATCTGCTGCACTTTCACAAACAAATGATGAAGTCAGGAAAATTGGCTCACTATGTTCACCCTCAAAAGTACGAGTATGACCTGTACGAATCGCTAAAGTCTCTAATTGGTATTCGATGTCGTCTTGTTGGCTCATCTGTATTACTCAGTCGCGAAGAACTGCCTTTGTGAAGAATTGCCAATATTTTGAGCGTCTAAGCTATTTAAGGTCAAGGTAAAATACGAAATTATCGCTTAGACTTCGACCAATCCTACAAGGACTTAGGCAATTGACAGTTATGCATCCTTTCAAACAGAAATTTCTGGCGCAGCAAAAGAAAATTAAACACCTGTCTACACGTGTGTTTAATGCAAAATCGCTGGTCCTTTCTCAATCAACACCCTATGAAGTAATTACTGAATATAAACATGCAAAAGTTCGGTATTACGCTTCGCCTGATCGTAAATACAAAGAACCCTTAGTGTTTGTTGCACCACTGGCCATCAATATGGCAATTTATGATTTGTATCCATATCGCTCATTGGTGAAACATTTTCAACACAGTGGCTTTGATGTCTATTTGTTGGAATGGGGAAAGTTGAACTATCAAGATCGATTCTTAAATTTTCTATCGTTTATTGATGATGTGATTCCACATTGTATTGATCAAATTTGTGAGCATGCAGATAGTCAATACATCTCGCTACACGGTTGGAGCATGGCTGGAGTCTTTGTCACGCTGTATACCGCATTACATCAACCTGAACATGTTAAAAATCTCATGGTGATGGGCGCACCGATTGATAGCTATGCTTCAGGTCGTATCGGAAAGTTATTTCAAAAAACCAATCGCTTGCTTTCACGTAGTAAGAATTTACAAGAAAAGGTCTACACAGGGAAAATTCCTAAACATTTTATCCATACACCGGGCGTACTCAATGCAATTGGTTTTAAAATCGTTGATCCAATGGGTTGGTTCAAAAGCCAAAAACAATTTTTATCTAACTTAGATAATCTGCATGACCTGTATGAACATGCAACCATGGGCGATTTTCTCAATCACATGATTGACTATCCGGGTGGCATTAACCAAGACATGGTGTTCAATGTTTGGCTACAAAATCCGCTTAAAAACGGCATTATTCAATTGAAAGATAAAGTTATTCAATTAAAAAATATCCACTGTTCATTGTTAATTGGCGCGGGTTCTACCGATCAAATCGTTACGGCAGATGCAGCAAGTCCTTTAGGCGAATTGACAAGTAGTCAAGATGTCACGTTTACTCTCATTCCCGGTGGTCACCTCGGCCTGATGTCGAGTCAAAAAAGTGCCAATCAATTTTGGCCAACTTTGACCCAGTGGCTTACACAAAGATCCAGTTTATTGAAATAAAAATTTAGAGGGTAAAGTAAAGATGATTCAGTCAGTTGCATTTATTGGATTGGGCGCAATGGGTTCCCGTATGGCAGCGCACCTACCAAAACAGTTCGACACGGTTTATGTCTGGAATCGAAACTTTACCAAGGCAGAGCAACATGCTGCTGAATTTGGTACGCAAGCGGTTGCTTTAGAACAAGCAGTACAAGCGGACATTATTTTTTCTTGCCTACCCATCAGCCAAGATGTTGAAAATTTAATTGCGAGTGTAACGCTGAAATCAGGCTCGATTTGGGTCGACTGTACCAGCGGTGTGCCAGAATCTGCAAAAAAACTCGCTACTGCCTTAAAGCAACAAAATGTTGCATTCTTAGACGCCCCAGTGAGTGGACAAACCATTGGCGCTGAAACTGGAACACTAACTGTCATGATTGGTGGTGACAAAGCAGCCTTTGAACGTGCATTACCTGCGATCAAAACATTTGGCAAACTGATTAAACATGTAGGTGAACCGGGTGCGGGATTTGCCGTCAAAGCTGTAAACAACATGTTAATGGCTGTAAATCTTTGTGCAGTTGCTGAAGGATTCACCACCTTAAAAGCGCATGGCGTAGACTTACATGAAGCACTCGATTGTATAAATGCGTCGAGTGGTAAAAGTAATGTGACCGAAACGGTTTTACCGCAGCGCGTACTGAATCGTAGCTTCCCATTAACCTTTGCACTTCCATTACTTGCAAAAGATACGGGAATTGCTGTTGATCTGGTGCGACAAGCAAAACTTTCAGCGCCTGTGCTGTCTTTGACGCAAAACTTAATCCAAGCAGCAAGCGATCAAGCTGAAGAAAACAGTGATTTTTCAAGCGCTATGATTATGTATGAAAAATGGAGTAAAATTACAATTGAGTAATAACTCGCCATTGAATAACGATAAATAACCATCATATTGTACTCTAGTGTCATAACACACATTGTTACAAATGACAGAGGAAACTCGCATGAACAAATTTACCCTCGCAACTTTGCTAGGTGCTGTAACTTTAATCGGGGCTTCTACTGCTGTTTTAGCATCTGAGCAAGAATGCCAAAAGTTGAAAAATGACCATGACGTGATTTATGCATCGAAAGGGTTCTGCTTTAAAGATCCTGACGCTAAAGCGAAGTTTGGCAATGACAATTGCTACACAACTAAGCCTAAATTTTCAGAAAAAGAGCAACAACGACTTGACGCGATCAAAGATCGTCAGAAAGAATTGAACTGTAAATAATTACGATTCAATTCGCTCAAGGAATTTAGCAATGACTTATGATGATCAAAATATTTTTGCTCGGATTTTACGTGGAGAACTTCCCGCGTTTAAAGTCTATGAAGATGATCAAGTACTCGCTTTTATGGATGTCATGCCACAGGCCGAAGGTCATACGCTCGTAATTCCTAAAACCCCTGCTATTACGCTACTTGATTTAGATCCTGAAGCGGCTGCTTATACCATTCAGATTGTCCAAAAAGTTGCGAAAGCAATGGAGAAAGCCTTAGACGTGAAAGGTATCGTATTGATGCAGTTGTCTGGTGCTGCTGCGGGTCAAACTGTTCCGCACGTGCATTTCCACCTAATTCCGACTTCAGTCCATGAATTAGGTAAACATGCCGCACAAATGGGCGACATGGAAAAAATTAAAGCTATTGGCGAAAAAATCAAAGCAGCACTTTAAGTCCAATTGAGTTTAAAGTGATGATCAATGGAGCTTCGGCTCCATTTTTTTATGTTTAGAATATTGTGCCAAGTCATTTTAACTGCAAAATTTAATATTTAAAAATAACCATAAGTATTTAATAAATATCAATCTTTATAAATAAAAATACAATTTAAACCAAAAATCACCTTTCACCGTTTTGAAATATTTCCTTAATAGAACTGTCTTATTTGTAATGAATACTTAGCGCCATTAGATAGCGAAATTACTTCTAGCCAAGCTACTGATAAAACATATTGATATGACTGGAAAAGTCTTCTGGAGCTTCAAATGAAAAAAACTCTATGTGCATTAGCAATCGGGGCAACAATTCTTACACCAATGATGGCATCTGCTGCTGATGTAAAAATTTATGGCCGTGCACATGTCTCTCTTGACTATCTAGATGATGGTAAAGATTACAACGAAGTTGGTCTTTCTTCTAACGCTTCACGCTTAGGCTTCAAAGTAGATCAAAAAATTAATGATGACCTCAACGTATTCGCTCAAATTGAGCAAGAAGTAAACTTTGCAAGCGGTAGCCAAGACAGCAAAGGCGTAGATTTTTCAACACGTGACACATTCGTGGGTTTAAAAAGTTCGACTTATGGACAAGCACGTGTAGGTCGTTTTGACAGCCCGTTTAAAGTCGCACGTAGCCCTGTGAACTTCTTCGGTGACATGGTTGGTGACGTTCGTAACGTAACACGTGTAGGCAACTTAAAATTTGATGAACGTAATGAAAACACCATTGAATATAAATCGCCAAAATTTGGCGGTGGTTTCAATGTATTAGCTGCAATGTCGATGCATTCAGGTACACAAATTGACCGTGAAGCAGATGGCGAAGGCAAAGATGATAACAAAGCCTATGACCTTGCTCTAACTTATAAAGAAGGTCCTATTGATTTTGCAGCAGCTTACGAAAAGTATGATGAAAATGCAGCAAACGCAGCAGGTGGCGCAAGTCGTGATGCCTTCCGTATTGCTGGTGCATATAAGTTAACTGAAGAATTTAACTTGGGTGCTTTATACCAAATTGCGAAACACGACAACGATACAGCCAACCCAGATACTCAAGTTTTTGGTGTAGCTGGCGAATATAAAGTAACGCCTAAAACCTCAGTACGCGGTGAATACTTCTACCGTGACGTCGATGCTGATGATGCCAATGCAAGCTTGATCGGTGTGGGTGTAGAACATAAGTTAGATAGCACTTTACGCGTATATGGCAACCTAGCAACTGTGCTTAACGACAAAAACTCTAAACTCAACCCTTGGAAAGAAGGTCGTAGCTTCGGTAACGGTATTTCAGGGATCGGTGATGAAAATGCAACTGCACTTTCTCTTGGTCTACGTTACGACTTCTAAGCTGCAATATCTCCCCCAAAAGACATACTCCGGTATGTCTTTTTTACTCAAAAGAAATGTTTCAGGACTAAAATAAGCTAAGTTCATCATGTATCAAATATTTAAAAAGTATTTAAAAAACTTAGTCCAGCCTCTTTAACATTAACCATATAGAGATCGTTTAACAGCACTACATCAATAGCCCATTTTTTTAGCAAAACTTAAACATAACAAATAAAAATCTTATTCATTCAATAAAGATTCTCATTATTAACAATGTAACTTTTAGTAAATATAGTAAATATAGTAAATTAGTCAGAATTTAAAATATAAATATAAGCGTTTTAGTCGGATTTAAAATATGTAAACACAAGTGTTTTAGTCAAGTATTTAAAATAAAAAATTAGTTTATTTTTTAACTAATAAGCAATATAAGTAATTGTATTTAAATTACTTAATAATATATTTTTATTTTAACTGTTCAACCTATTTGCTTTTTGTATATATTTGTTAATAATATAGTACAAGTTTAAAGAATAGGCTTATCCCCATGAGCTTAAAATTCAAAGATTTAAATCGTCGTGTGGTCAGAGAAATAACCGCAATACTAATAATTAAAGTGATTATTTTAATGATCATTAAGAACATCTGGTTCGACGCCCCTACTATCCCTAAAAACTTTGACAATCAAGTTGCCGAGCATATTGCTGGCAGTCCTTCCCAAATCAAGGAGACACGTTGATGATTTCTGAAAGCGTGGTCGATCTTTCGCGGTTCCAATTTGCAATGACCGCGATGTATCACTTTATTTTTGTTCCACTGACTTTAGGTCTGGCTTTTATTCTTGCCATTATGGAAACCACCTATGTGATTTCTGGCAAAGAAATTTATAAAGACATGACTAAATTCTGGGGAAAACTCTTCGGTATTAACTTCGCTTTAGGTGTTACTACTGGTTTGACCATGGAGTTTCAGTTCGGTACTAACTGGGCGTATTACTCACACTATGTCGGTGATATTTTCGGTGCACCATTAGCCATTGAAGGTCTGATGGCATTCTTCCTTGAATCAACATTTATTGGTTTATTCTTCTTCGGCTGGGATCGCCTATCTAAAGTTCAGCATTTGGCTGTCACTTGGTTGGTTGCACTTGGCTCGAACATGTCCGCACTATGGATTTTAGTGGCCAATGGTTGGATGCAAAACCCTGTCGGTTCCGCATTTAACTATGAAACTATGCGTATGGAAATGGTGGACTTCGGTGCATTGATTTTCAACCCTGTGGCTCAGGTTAAATTCGTACATACCGTATCTGCAGGTTATGTGACTGGTGCTATTTTCGTACTGGCAATTTCAAGTTACTACTTATTGAAAAAGCGTGACTTGCCATTTGCGCGTCGTTCATTCGCTATCGCTGCTATCTTTGGTTTAGCTTCTACACTTTCAGTGATCTTACTAGGTGATGAATCTGGTTATGAAATTGGTGATGTACAAAAAACTAAACTTGCTGCAATTGAAGCTGAATGGGACACTCACCCAGCTCCAGCGCCATTTACTTTGTTTGGTATTCCAAATAAAGAAACCATGTCTACTGACTACGCGATCAAAATTCCTTATGTCATGGGGATTATTGCAACACGTTCAACTGACAAAGAAGTGACAGGTATTAAAGACCTGATCGTACAACACGAAGCGCGTATTCGTAACGGTATGGTGGCTTACTCACAGTTAGAACAACTTCGTGCAGGCGACACTTCTCCTGAACTTAAAGCAGCATTTGCTGAGTCTCAAAAAGACTTGGGTTATGGTCTGCTTCTGAAAAAATACACAGACAAAGTTGTCGATGCTTCTGACGAACAAATCAAAGCAGCTGCAAAAGACACTATTCCACATGTTCCAAGCTTGTTCTGGGCATTCCGTGCAATGGTTGCTTCTGGTTTCTTAATGCTCCTTCTGTTCGTACTTGCTACCTTTGCTGTCGGTAAACGTAATGCAGAAAACAAACCTTGGTTATTAAAATTTGCTTTGTTTGCTCTGCCATTACCTTGGATTGCTGCACAAACAGGTTGGTATGTTGCCGAAGTTGGTCGTCAACCATGGACTATCGGTGAAGTTCTACCTACACATCTTTCAGCTTCTAGCTTAAGTACAGGTGATGTATGGGGTTCTATCCTTGCATTGGCAGCGTTCTACACTGTACTGCTGATCATTGAAATGTACTTAATGATTAAATTCTCACGCCTTGGCCCAAGTTCTCTACATACTGGTAAATACCACTTCGAGAAACTTGAAGCTGCAAAAAAGGCAAATGAGGAGGCTCAAGCATGATCGAATATGAATTACTCAAAATCATTTGGTGGGTTTTAGTCGGTGTCCTACTGATCGGCTTCGCCCTCACCGATGGCTTCGATATGGGCTCAATGGCGATCATGCCATTCGTAGGTAAAAAAGACGAAGAACGTCGTGCGGCAATCAATACGATTGCCCCACACTGGGACGGTAACCAAGTATGGTTTATTACTGCCGGTGGTGCACTGTTTGCAGCATGGCCAATGGTATATGCAACTGCATTCTCAGGCATGTATTGGGCGCTGTTACTGGTACTCTTCGCTCTCTTCTTACGTCCAGTCGGTTTTGACTACCGTTCTAAACTTGAAAATACCAAGTGGCGTAATTCTTGGGACTGGGGTTTAGCAATTGGTGGTGCCGTTCCTGCCCTCGTATTTGGTGTTGCGTTTGGTAATATGTTCCTTGGTGTTCCATTCACTATGGACGAAACTGTTCGCTCGACTTATACAGGGAGCTTCTTTGCACTGCTTAACCCATTCGCTTTAGTTTGCGGTATCGTGAGTTTATCTATGCTTTGCGCTCACGGTGGTGCATGGCTCATGCTTCGTACAGACGGCGATCTACGCGCACGCTCTGCAAAAGCAACTCAGCTTATGGGTATCGTATTCTTAGTTTGCTTCTTACTGGCAGGCGCATGGTTATACTTCGGTAATATCCAAGGCTACACATTAGCTCAACCGTTTGACACTAATGGCGTTGCAAACCCATTAGCTAAAGAAGTGATCACCAATGCCAACCCAGGTTGGATGAACAATTACAGTACTTATCCAATTACTATGATTGCGCCAATCATGGCTATTTTAGGTGCGCTGATCATCATCCTTGCCGCAGGTAAAGGTAAAGCAGGTTTCAGCTTCCTTGGTTCAAGCTTGGCAGTCATTGGTGCAATCTTAACTGCTGGTTTTGCATTGTTCCCTTTCCTTATGCCATCGAGCATCAACCCAACTGTAAGTTTGACTATGTGGGATGCGGTATCAAGTAAAAATACCCTAACTGTGATGACAGTTGCAGCATGTATTTTTGTCCCACTTATCCTGTGCTACACAACTTGGTGTTACTACAAAATGTGGGGCGTGGTTACTAACAAACATATTGAAGAGAATTCACACAGCCTATACTAAGGCTGTGTCTAAGGAGAAAAGACGATGTGGTATTTTGCTTGGATTCTCGGTATTTTGATGGCATGTTTTGCAGGTGTACTTAGTGCGCTTTATATCGAACATCATCAAGATCTAGATGAGGAATAACAAATGACTGATGCTGCTGTAGAAAAATCACTTGTAGAAAAGAAGCCAAATAAATTTACAATGGTCATTTCCTGCCTGTTAGCTTTTCCTTTGGCAGCCGTGTTACTTGTACATCCCGCTGCCATGCTGGATGACAATGGTGGATATAGCCATCGAGCGCTGATGTTCATCATGATAGGTATTTCAGGTGGTTTTGTGCATGGTGTGGGTTTTACACCACACCATTGGTTCTGGAAATGGCTTTTTAGCCCCGTCCTCGCTTGGCCACTTATGTTGTGGGGCTACTACACATGGCTCCTACACTAATTAATATCTAAATAAAGCCCTCAATTGAGGGCTTTTTTTATGTTTGCCTTAAAGCGCTGATTTTTCAATGCAGATTAATAAAACAAAATATTATAAATTTTCATTAAAAATTAAACATTTTCTAACATTTGATTATACATATTAGCGCCCGCAAAGTTGCATCGCCGCTGCATGGCCTTTAGCATGCTCTGCACCTGAATTGGAGTTATATAATGAAAACTAAAACCTTTTTAGCTGCAGCATGCATTATTGCCAGTACTTACACATCTGCAGAAGAAGCAAAAAAAGGATGGCTGTCAAAAGCTATTGATAAATGGAATACCTTGGGGCAGCTGACAGATAAGGATTTTGAACAGTATCCGACGGTGCAGGAATTTTTCCAAGCCAAGTATAAAAATCCGCGCACCATCACCATGAATAACGTATCTTACGGTGCAGGCACCATTATGTGGGAACGCGCAAACACCTATTGTGCGCGTGACGGCGGTGAATTTGTACAAATTAAAAGCCATCCATCACCGCTGATTCCTTATAAAGGCTCTGAGGTGCTGTCTACACCGAATCTGCAAAAATACTACGGCTTATTCCAGTGCAAAAATATCAAAAACAGCTGGAAAGTTTACTTTGACCATCAGAACGAGCGTATTTTCCAGCATCCGTCTCCAAACACGGCTTCTGACGTCAGCTTCAATTTCGAATAATCGTTATCTATAGAAAAAATCAAAATATGCAAAAAACATTATTGTTTCTTGCCGCAGCAGCCGGGCTATCCGGCTGCCAAGTCACAGGGGAACGCGGCAGCCTCTATCAAAATGTGCTAGGCGGCTTCGGGCCTAAAACCCAGCATATCCAGCTCAATCCAGAACTGAACAGTTTTTCCCTGACAGTACCGCTCTCGGCTTATAATGAATTGGATTTAAACAAAGGGCTGATCAGCAATGCCCCGTTCTTTAACCAGTTAAAACAAGACCGTTACTGGAGTGTGCATCATATTTATGACGCGCAATTCCGGCGCTTGGCGCAAGACCGGGTTAAAATAAAAGTCTGCAATACGGTCAGCGCTGATCACCGCCGCAGCGCCAACGACTCCAGTTCCTGCGCAGATATACAGATGCGCGTCGCATACGACAGGCTGAGTGATGGCGTACGCATGACCTTCAAGCCTATTACGGCCGATATCAGCACAGAAGACTTCGGCTTCTTTATCAAAAACGCAGCGCCGGAATTATTTAAAAATGCCGAGCAGCTGAACACTGCAACCCTGATTAAAACCTTCGGCTATGAAGATGCGCTGACAGTCAGCAGCAAACGCACGATTTCCAGCCTCAGCAATGTGCTAGTAAAAAATGGCTATACCGTTACTACTCAGGATATTGCCAATGAAAAAATTTACTTAAGCTCATTTGAGCTTAAATCGGCTGACGCGAAGGTCTTTTCCATCTTGAACTGCCGCACCGCTGCCGCCAAAAACGGTTCCAGCACCAGCTGCAAATATGCCCTGTTCAGCCCCTATGCCATCAGCGACTATCGAATTTACAACAAAGAAATAGCCAGAAAAATCAATCAGCTATTCAACTAAACCCAAAGCCGGCATGAAGCCGGCTGTTTTTATCCGCTTAGCCGGCGCCTGCCCAGATACTGACAGATTATACTTGCGGGCGCTTATGAGCGCTGGCCGGCCAGTCCGCCATAGCTTAAACAACTACAACCAAGGCATTCGACCTGCCAATCATCTGCACAGAAACATTGATTTACGGCCTGACGGACTGCTCAATACATTCTGCTACAGCATTTTCCCGTACGTCCAGCGCATAAAAAAAGCCGGACATTGGTCCGGCTTGATTATTCCGTTTACATTAATGCTTAGCGATGCGTATGAATCGACATCACAATTCCCATTCCTGCGAGCATCGCAATTACGGCTGTACCACCATAACTCATCAACGGTAGTGGATCACCTGTTACCGGTAAAATCCCACTGACCATACCCGAGTTTAAAAATACAAAAAAGAAGAAAGTTAATCCTATCGCTCCTGCATAGAGTCGTCCAAAATTATGGAAGCAATTTAGTCCAATAATCAAACAGCGAACAATAATTGCTGTAAATAAACTAAATAAAAGAAATACACCAATAAAGCCAAACTCTTCAGCATAGGTCGACATGATAAAGTCAGTATGATGCTCTGGCAGATAGCCCAAGTGCGACTGCGTCCCTTCGGTATACCCCTTACCCATTAAACCGCCTGAACCAATGGCAATTTTAGACTGAATAATATTCCAACCTGCACCAAGTGCGTCAGACTCAGGGTCAAATAAGGTCAGTACACGTTTTTTCTGATATTCCTGCAAAAAGAACATCCAGAGTACAGGTGCTGCAATAGCAAAGGCGGTTAAAGCAGCTGCAATTAAACGCCAAGACATTCCACTTAAAAATAAAACAAAAATACCTGGAATAATCAAACCAATATTCAAATCAGGCTGTAAAGCGACCAATGCAAATGGAATCAATAATAAAATTAATGCACCGACAATTTGTAAAAATTTCGGTGGAAAAGGTTTTCGCGCAAAATACCACGCCATCATGAGTGGCATGGCAAATTTCATAAACTCACTCGGCTGCATACTGCCGATACCCGGCAAGCTAATCCAGCGTTTCGCCCCCATCCTTTTTTCACCAATGACCAAAACCAACAACAGTAAAAATATACCGATGGCATATAAGTACGGACTCATAGATTGGTAAACTTTGGGTGGAATTTGCGCGCAGATCAACATCACAATAAAGCCCACACCAAAACTTGTGGCTTGGCGTAGTACCATTCCCGAATCTTCCGCGGTCGCACTATAGACAACCATCAGCCCCAATATTGCATTGAGTACCAAGAAGCAAAGTAACCACGGGTCTAAATGAAGTTTAGCCCATCGAGAAGAATCGTGTTTTATACTGCGGCCATCGCGTAATGACTGACGTAAAAAACGATACTGTTGAGAAGGGATCATTGCGAAACAGATCTAAAAAGGATGCGGGAATTATAGATTAAAGCGACAGTAAAAATCACTGTCCCTTAAATATTCCTTGAAATAATCATCTATTAACTTGAGACGCTAAAATTAAACGTGCCAACTCTAAATCATCAGGATAGGTAATTTTAATATTGTCCGAACGACCTTGCACGACATTAACTTGCTCACCGACAAATTCTAAGGCACTAGCTTCATCTGTGATGGTCGCACCAGCGGCAAGCGCTTGTTCAATGGCATTTTTAAGCATACCCAATTTGGCAATTTGTGGTGTCTGCGCTTGCCATAAAGTTGAACGATCTACCGTTGTTGATATAAGTGGCGCCGTTTCAACTCGTTTTAATGTATCGCGTACGGGAATGGCGAGAATCGCACTTTGCTCAGAATTTACTGCCGATTGAACTAAATTTTCTAAACACAACTGTGAGACACATGGTCGTGCTGCATCATGAACAAACACCCAATCATCATCATTGGCAATCTTAGCAAGATATTGCAATGCATTGAGTACAGAATGCACACGCTCTGCACCGCCTAAACAAAAATGTGCCTTCTCTTGATTAGTGAGTGCCAAAGTCTGAGCAACATTATCTAGCTCGCCTATAGCCAATACATAGCCTGTTAAAGGTAATTGGTTAAGACGCGCAACTGTGTGTTCAAGCACAGTTAGACCCGCAATGTTTTGATATTGTTTTAGTTCAGTTTTAGAAAATCGACTTCCTGAACCAGCAGCAGGAATAATAGCCCACAATTTAAGGTTCGGGTGGAAGTTCGGCTGGTTCTGACTCATTGGTACGTAGGTCTACTTTTGCGTTTGGATCAATATAAATTGGTTTGTACTGAGTACTAATCGTACTCATCTGTACGAAAGTTTCATGCGGTTTAATTAAACCTAAATCTAGACGAGCATGCTCTTCAATAGCTTCAACGCCATTTTTTAAATCGTATACTTCAGCGGCAAGCACGCGATTTCGTTCTTTTAATTCGTCATTGAGTTCGACTTGTTGTTGTATTTTCTGACTCAGTTGTTGATGTTGATGATAACCACCTTCACCGAACCAGTATAAATATTGAAACCCTGCGATCAAAAAGATCGCAAGGCCCAACAATGCTTTACTCGCTTTGGAGTCAAATACATTTAACATAGATAGCATGATCTGCTTAGTTCAAACCTTTGAACTCAGCTTTACCGCGGTAAGCAGCTTGAGTCAATTCTTCAATACGAAGTAATTGGTTATATTTCGCTACACGGTCAGAACGGCAAAGTGAACCAGTTTTGATTTGACCCGCTGCCGTACCTACTGCAAGATCCGCAATAGTTGAATCTTCAGTTTCACCAGAACGGTGTGAAATTACTGTAGTGTAACCATTTGCTTTCGCAAGGTAGATTGCATCTAGAGTTTCAGTCAACGTACCGATTTGGTTGTACTTGATTAGGATCGAGTTACCCACTTTTTCGTTGATACCACGTTGAAGAATCTTAGGATTCGTAACGAATAGGTCATCACCAACCAATTGGATTTTGTCGCCAAGGATTGAAGTGAGGTAAGACCAGCCTTCCCAATCAGACTCGTCCAAACCATCTTCAATTGAGATGATTGGGTATTGTTTTGCAAAACCTGCAAGGTAGTCAGCAAATTGGTTGCTAGTGAATGCTTTATTGCCTTCACCTGCAAGGATGTATTGACCATCTTTGTAGAATTCTGAAGATGCACAGTCAAGCGCAAGCATAATGTCAGAACCTGCTTTGTAGCCAGTTTTTTCAATTGCTTCAAGAATTACTGTAATTGCTTCTTCGTTAGAACGAAGGTTCGGTGCAAAACCACCTTCATCACCAACTGCAGTATTTAGACCTTGTTTCTTTAAAACTGATTTTAAAGAATGGAAAATTTCAGCACCAGCGCGTAAAGCTTCAGAGAATGAAGTGAAGCCAACTGGCTCAATCATAAATTCTTGAATGTCTACGTTGTTGTCTGCATGTGAACCACCATTTAGGATGTTCATCATTGGAACAGGCATAGTCAAAATGCTGTTATTACGAAGGTCTGCGATGTATTGGAAAAGTGGGATTTTCTTTTCATCAGCAGCAGCGCGTGCAGCAGCTAGCGATACCGCTAAAGTTGCGTTCGCACCTAATTTTTCTTTGTTTTCAGTACCGTCAAGCGCGATCATTGTGTTATCAATGTCTTTTTGTTCGAATACTGATTTACCCAACAATGCATCACGAATTACTGTGTTAACGTTGTTAACCGCAGTTTTAACGCCTTTACCTAAGTAACGAGCTTTGTCGCCGTCACGAAGTTCTAAAGCTTCACGAGAACCAGTTGAAGCACCAGATGGTGCACATGCACGGCCTACAACGCCAGAGGCTAAGATTACGTCTGCTTCGATGGTAGGGTTACCACGAGAGTCCAAAATTTCACGTGCACGAATGTCAACGATTTGGCTCATGAACAATTCCTCAGTTGATTAATAAAAATGATGCGTCAAAAGTGACGCATCAATGTGTATCGAATTAGTGTGTGTCTAACTTTGCGAAACCTTTAACCAAGGTATCGAGTTCTTTTAACTGTGCCAAGAAAGGCTCCAACTGTGACATGCGTAGCGCACATGGACCGTCACATTTGGCATTTTCTGGATCTGGATGAGCTTCTAAGAACAAACCTGCTAAACCAGTCGCCATACCTGCTCGTGCCAGTGTCGTGATTTGCGCACGACGACCACCCGCAGAATCCGCACGACCACCCGGCGTTTGAAGCGCATGTGTCACATCAAAGAACACAGGGACATTCATTTCTTTCATGATGTCAAAGCCCAACATATCGACAACTAAGTTGTTGTAACCAAATGCTGAACCACGTTCACAAAGAATCAGTTTGTCATTTCCTGCTTCCAAACACTTATGCAGAATATGACGCATTTCGTGTGGTGCGAGGAACTGTGCTTTTTTGATGTTAATGATGGCATCAGTTTTCGCCATCGCTTCAACAAGGTCAGTCTGACGGCTTAAAAATGCAGGAAGCTGGATAATATCCGCAACTTCAGCAACAGGCGCAGCTTGGTATGGTTCATGTACGTCAGTAATAATCGGCACATTAAAGTGTTTTTTAATGTCAGCTAACCACTCGATTCCTTTTTCCAGGCCTGGGCCACGGAAAGAGTTCAAGCTTGAACGATTGGCTTTATCAAAACTTGCTTTAAACACATATGGAATATCCAAGCGTTTGCAGATATCCACATAGGTTTCAGCAATTTCAAAAGCAAGGTCTTTTGACTCAAGTACGTTCATGCCGCCGAATAGTACAAATGGCAAATGATTTGCCATTTGTATATCGCCTAAACGTACAATTTCCTGTGGTTTTAATTGTGACATTTAAACTTCCTAGTTTAGTCCTACAATGCCATTACTTGGTTTTTTGATACTGTTTTTTAGCAGCATCAATAAAGCCAGCAAATAATGGGTGTCCATCACGTGGTGAACTTGTAAATTCCGGATGGAATTGTACAGCAATAAACCAAGGATGTTCAGGAATTTCAACAGTTTCAACAAGACGCTGTACTGGAGAATAACCTGAAATCTTCATGCCTTTTTCTTCAAGCACTGGGATATAACGGTTGTTCATTTCATAACGATGACGATGACGTTCAACGATCTCTTCAGAACCGTAAACTTGTGCAGTTTTTGTTCCTGCAACCAATTCAGATTTTTGAGCACCCAGACGCATTGTGCCGCCTAAGTCAGAATCTGCATTACGTTGTTGAACTTCGCCGCGCTCATCTAACCATTCAGTGATTAGACCAATCAATGGTGATTTTGTAGAACGGTTAAATTCAGTTGAAGTTGCATCGCTAATACCCGCAACATTGCGCGCATATTCGATCACAGCCAACTGCATACCTAAACAGATGCCGAGGAACGGTACACCGTTTTCACGTGCAAAACGAATCGCTTTCATTTTGCCTTCTGTACCACGTTCACCAAAACCACCTGGAACTAAGATTGCATCCGCGTCTTTTAATACGTCGTTTACATCTTGGCTTTCAAGTTCTTCTGCATTGACGTAATCGATTTGAACTTTCACACGGTTTTGAATACCCGCATGTAAAAGTGCTTCGTTTACAGATTTGTATGCATCTGGAAGTTCAACGTATTTACCAACCATCGCTACACGAACTGTGTATTCAGGGTTCAATAATGCATCTACAACGTTATCCCAGTCTGTAAGATCAGCTTCTGGAAGATCGTTATAACCAAAACGTTCGCAGATTAAATCATCAACGTTTTGTTCATAGAAAGTACGTGGAATTTGGTAAATCGAACGCGCATCTTTACATACCACAACTGCACGTGCTTCAACGTTCGTAAATAACGCAATTTTACGTGTAGTGTCAGCATCAACATCATGCTCTGTACGGCAGATCAGGATGTCTGGTTGAATACCAATCGACAAAAGCTCTTTTACAGAGTGTTGAGTTGGTTTAGTTTTTAATTCAGCAGCTGACTTAATATATGGGAGTAAAGTTAAGTGCATTAACATTGTGCGCTTATGACCTAGTTCGACCATAAGTTGACGTACAGATTCCATGAATGGGAGAGATTCAATGTCACCTACTGTACCGCCGATCTCAACGATCGCAACGTCATAGCCTTCACCTGCGCGAAGAACACGTTCTTTAATATTGTCAGTAATATGTGGAATAACTTGAACTGTACCACCGAGGTAATCACCACGACGTTCTTTATTCAAGACATCTTGGTACACTCGTCCTGAAGTAAAGTTGTTCAGTTTGGTCATTTTCGCACGACGCAAGAAACGTTCGTAATAACCCAAGTCTAAGTCAGTTTCAGCACCATCCTCTGTGACAAAAACTTCACCGTGTTGGAATGGACTCATAGTCCCTGGATCGACATTAATGTATGGATCCATTTTTACCATGGTTACTTTTAAACCACGGGCTTCTAAAAGCGCAGCCACTGATGCAGCTGAAATACCTTTACCTAGTGATGATACAACACCACCAGTAACGAAAATAAAATGGGTCATTAAGTTTCTCGTACAATGGAGCCTAAATTGGCCTACAATGTTGTGCGATTTTACTTTACTCTGTACCAAGAAAGCAAAGTCATTCCGCATCAATTCATAGAACAATTAACAATTGGCTATTGTAACAGCAATTATCATAAAAATTTAGAGTAAGTTCTTATCATTTCTATATTCTTATTTGCTGTTATAATGCAGTTATCCAATCCACACTTTTTTGTTTTGTGTAATTATGAATAAGAAACTTTTAATCTGCGGTGCAATCGCAACAGGTCTACTTCTTACAGCATGTGTAAAAAAAGAAGCACCAAAAGAAGAAGAACAGGAACAGGTTGAAGTTGCAGCATCTGAACCAACAGTATCTGTACCTACACAATTAGAACCAGTTGAAGAACAACCAGTTGTTGAAGAACCGACTCAGCAGCAAGTTGAAGTGATTCGTGAAGAAACACCGAATACAACAACTGAAATTCGTCGTGAACCTACTCCTCCTGCAGAAGCTCCTGCTCCAAAAGCAGAAGCACCTAAAGCAGCAGAAAAACCTGCGCAAGCTGCTCAACCTAAACAAAACTCTGGTTCTGCACAGTCTGAAGATGACGCCGTTGCCGCTGCCATTGCTGCTGCAACACCAGCCTTAGAGAACTAAGATCGAAGTTTTATCAAACAAATGATCAAAAAAACCCGGCAAAAGTCGGGTTTTTTATTGTTTCTATGTAAATAAAAATCTGTACCCGACGATGCACTGTTTTTTCTCACAACTATTCTTGTAATTTTTCAGCTAAATATTCAATAAATAAACGAACACGTTTCGGTAAATGCTCTTGTTGATAATAGACAGCATGAATAAGCTGTTCATGCGGTTCAATTTGATCGTCTAAAAATTGTACCAATCGCCCTTCTGCAATATCTTTTTCTAACATAAAAATCGAAAGACAAGCGATGCCCATCCCATGAATCGCAAGCTCCCGTAGTGTTTCACCATTTGATGCCTTGATGTTGGGTCGGATCGTCAGGGGCTTCCCTGCGACTTGGAACGGCCAAGTATTCATATGGGTAATTTGACTAAATCCAAGTAAAGCATGTGCTGTTAGCTCATCAGCATTTTGCGGTCGTCCATGCTGCTGAAGATATTCAGGACTCGCCACCAAACACAATCGACTCTTATAGATGAGTTTTGCATGCAAACTTGAATCGTTTAATTTTCCAAAGCGAATTGCGACATCCGCTTTATGCTCTAATAAGTCAATCACTTGATCATGATTCACCAATTCAATCTGTATATGTGGATAACGTGCATTAAATTCTGGAATCAAGGGAACGATCATATGCAGAATAAACGAAATCGCAGAATCGACTCGCACTAACCCCGAAGTATCTGCATCTAATTTCAGCAAAGAATCTTCCGCTTCACTCAAATCATTCAATATCCGCCGTGTTTTAGCTAAAAATAATTGCCCCTCTTGCGTCAGCTTAATTTTGCGGGTAGTTCGTTCCAACAGGGTTACATTTAATTTAGATTCCAGACGCTGTAATGCACGGCTGACACCAGATGCTGTTTGATCCAGTCTTTCTGCTGCTTTAATAATAGAGCCGCTATCTACAATAACAGTAAAAGCCTGCAGCTCCTCAATGGTCGATTTCATTGCATATTCTAATTCGTGATTTTTAATCAATAATATATTCCAAACTCATGCATTTTTCTTCATTAAAATTAGCAGCACAATAGCATCAATTCAAAAAAGAGAATTCCTGATGATTGTTCCTCAATTTGGTGTCGGTACCTTCCGTTTGGCAGGTGAAACTGTCATTCATTCAGTTAAAACAGCCTTAGATGTAGGATATCGTGCTGTAGACACCGCACAAATTTACGCTAATGAAGCAGAAGTAGGCCAAGCACTCCATGAAAGTCAGGTCAATCGAGCTGATATTTTTTTAACCACGAAAATTTGGACTGAAAATTATGCTGCCGACAAACTGATACCCAGTCTAAAAGACAGTTTAATTAAATTGAGGACGGATGCAGTTAACCTCACACTTATTCATTGGCCTGCACCTGCACTTGGAGTCAATATTCCAGAATTAATGGGACATTTACTTGAGGCAAAAAAACAAGGTTTGACTGAATATATTGGTGTATCTAATTTTAATATTGAGCTTACTCAACAAGCCATTGACAGTATAGGTGCTGAGCAGATTGCAACCAATCAAATTGAACTGAGTCCTTATCTTCAAAATGAACGACTTGCGACTTACTTAAAACAGCAAAATATTGATGTCACCTCTTATATGACCTTGGCTTATGGCAAAGTGCTAAATGACCCAATACTTTCTGATATTGCAGCACAACACCAAGCTTCAGTTGCACAAGTGACACTCGCTTGGGCGCTGCAAAAGGGTTATGCCGTAATTCCATCGTCAACCCAACGTGAACATTTAACCAGTAACTTAAAAGCTCAAGACATTCATTTAACATCAGAACAGATGCAGGCCATTGCCACACTAGACAGAAATGCACGCGAAGTGAACCCACCTGAACTTGCTCCAGTGTGGGATATTTAATATGAAATTCAATTTTCCATTAATTGCATTAGCCGTAGGTGCTTTTGCAATTGGCACAACAGAATTTTCACCGATGGGTTTTTTGCCTGAAATCGCAGCAGATTTATCGGTGTCCATTCCTCAAGCGGGCTTACTGATTAGTGCCTATGCCGTTGGCGTCATGATTGGTGCCCCATTGATGACCTTATGGTTAGCACGTTTTCCAAAACGTACATCACTCATGTTATTAATGACAATTTTCACCCTTGGCAATCTGCTTGCCACAGTTGCGCCAGATTATTTAGGTTTAATGGCTGCGCGTTTAGTGACGAGTTTGAACCACGGCGCCTTTTTTGGCTTAGGCTCTGTCGTCGCAGCAAGTGTTGTTCCAAAAGATAAACAAGCCAGTGCCGTTGCTATGATGTTTATGGGCTTGACCATTGCCAATATTGGCGGCGTGCCACTCGCAACATGGGTGGGGCAAAATATCGGTTGGCGTATGTCTTTTGCAGCCATTACCTTACTGGGCATTATCACCATGTTGGCATTATGGAAAGCACTGCCCCATCAGCAACAGACCGAAAAACCTGATGTACGAGCAGAGTTAAAAGTATTAACACGCATGCCTGTTGTTTTAGCACTGCTGACCACAGTCATGAGTGCTGGAGCTATGTTCGCGCTATATACTTATATCGCACCGAGCTTAAAAGTCTTTACCCATGCAAGCCCTGAGCTTATCACTTTCATGTTGGTCTTAATCGGGATCGGATTTTCAATTGGTAACCATTTCGGTGGTAAGTTTGCAGATCAATCCTTAGATAAAACCTTGATTGGCTTTTTAGTCTTACTCATGCTGATGATGCTGTTATTTCCAATTTTAGCAACATCCACCATTGGCGCGGCGATTGCATTAATCATCTGGGGAGCAGCAGCCTTTGCCGTTGTACCACCTTTACAAATGCGTGTTATGACAGTCGCTCACGATGCACCAGGCCTCGCTTCTTCAGTGAATATTGGTGCATTTAATCTTGGAAATGCTTTGGGCGCTGTTGCTGGTGCCGCAGTGCTAAATCTTAACCTCAGCTATGCCGCGGTGTCTTATGCAGGCGCTACACTGAGCGCTATAGCGTTGATTTTAGTATTGATTCAAATGAAGATTAAACCTCAAACATCTGCATGTTGCGCACAAGCTGAATAATTTCACAAAAAATAGCCTATTAAAAGTAGGCTATTTTTTAGTTCGCATATAACTTTAAAAAATCTGCCATCAATTTGGTTGCCCATGAATGGGTTTCCACTAAACCTTCATAATAACCACAGTGACTGCCTTTTTTGGTGGTTACCACCACAACATTCGGCAAAGAACGGATTAATTCTTTATAGGGTTCAAAGTTTTGAATGTGGCAAACAGGGTCATCTTCGGCATTTAAAATCATCAATGGAATTTTAAGATTTTCAAATACATAAATTGGATTGGTAGATTTTGCATAACTTTCATAATCAGTAAAACCAGCCATTTGGAAATAAGCACGCTCAAACTGCGCCAAATTTTTACTTTTTAGTACTTCTATTAAAGATGGTGTTGTTGACCATGTTGCAGAATAGGGTTCTACAAATTTCTGAAAGAGCTTCTTGGTCATCATTTTACTGTAAAAAGGATGTACATTTTTAAAGCCAAGCTCAGTATCATAACCCGGACATAAAGCAAAAGCCGCTTTAAGTGGTGTTTCCTCACCTTGCTCGCCTAAATAGCGGACCAATAGCCCCGTTCCTGCAGATGAACCGACGCCATACAAACTCGATGCGGGAAATTTCTGCTGAATAAAGGCAATCTGTTCACGTAAGTCATCGGTTGAACCAAATAAATTTATTTTGGCAACTGGCATAGGCAAATTGGCATGACCGCGTCTTAAACACAGTGCAATGCGCCAACCTGTATATAGATGAAGATCCCGAACCACTTCTCGCATACTTTCAGGCGTTCCCGTAATCGTATGCATGAGCACCACAGTTGGCACATCCGCAGGTAAATCTAAGCCCAACCATGCAATGGCTGTAATCCCTCCATCAGCCATGGTCAGTTGCTCTATAGCGTCGTATTTAAGCTTCACTTGGCGCTTTTTAATGACATCAAAATACAGTAAATGTGCATGAGTATTCGACAGCCAAGGCGTAGGACGATATTTTTCATGTAGTTGCTTTAACTTCGGCAGCACATGTTTCATTTGCCCTTCAGGATGATAATAAAGCTGTGGTAATTCTGCACCGATTGCATGATCTACAAAATTTAAAAGAGCCTGACGCCCTTTATGCATCACATTATTCATTGACCCTACCTTCACCTCGCTTCGCACTACAGCAAATCATTTCCATGTTTTCACTTTGACTAAGAATGCCCATTAAAAAACGTATCTACAAAACCATATCTAACTAGCAATATTTGTTTGTTTAAGCCTCATAAGCAAAAAGCATGACAATATTCATCATGCTTTTTATCATTCTATGATGAGCATTTTAAAAACAGCAGATTCAAGGCTGATATTGCATAATGCGCTCACCCATTTTCGCCGCCAATGCTTCCAAGCCACTTTTCGGACGGAGCATGACTTCAAAATCAATCATCTGTCCTTGTTCATTAAACTGAATCATGTCGATCCCTTTTAATTTTTTCTCGCCAACATTGGCAGAAAACTCAAGCACCACATTTAAACCATCTTCTGAGTAAAACTCACGGTGATAGGTAAAATTTTCAAAAATTTGAATCACATTGGTCAAAATAAAAGTTACTACAGGCTTACCTGGATATGGGTTAAACGCGACAGGTGAACGAAACACCACATCCTCTGCCAAGAGTTCATTTAAAATATTCATATCCCGTGTGTCGAGCATTTCGTGCCAACGTGCAACAGATTTTTTTGTTATTTCAATAGTCATGTTTATGTCCTTTTTTTTGATGAATCATTTCCCTATCCTCAAACTCCTCTCAAAATGGAGAGGAAGCACGACAACTGCATATTAAATTGAATGTAGTTGTCGTGGTTAAGTATGAGGCTGATTAAATCACCGCAGCCAAATCTGCACCTTGACGAATGGCACGTTTAGCATCTAACTCACCTGCTTCTTTCGCACCACCAATCAGATGCACATTTTTTCCATCTGCTTGTAGCTGTTCATACATCGCGGTATAGGATTCCTGACCTGCACAAATCACCACATGATCAACATCTAAAATACGTGGTTGACCATCAACGGTAATATGCAAACCTTGATCATCAATTTTATCGTAGCTTGCACCCGCAATCATTTTCACATCGCGGTGTTTCAAACCTGTACGGTGAATCCAACCCGTGGTTTTACCTAAGCCAGCACCGACCGATTTAGCCTTACGTTGCAATAAATACACTTCACGCGGCGATTCTTCGACGTCTGGATGTTTCAAGCCACCGACTTGCGCATAAGTGGTATCAATACCCCATTCATCATAAAATTTCTCAGGATTGAGGCTACCGCTTTCACCTTCATGCGTTAAATATTCAGCCGTATCGAAACCAATACCGCCTGCACCAATGATTGCTACACGTTTGCCAACAGGTTGACGTTCACGTAATACCTGTAAATAGCTCAATACTTTTGGATGATCAATACCATCTATATCTAACTGACGCGGTGTTACACCCGTCGCCACCACGATGTCATCAAAATCAGACTGAGCTAATTCTTCATACGTTGCTGTATGGTTCAATACCAATTTAATCTGAGGCAATAGTTCTATTTTACGTTTGAAATAACGCAGCGTTTCATAAAACTCTTCTTTACCAGGAATCGTTTTCGCAATATTAAACTGTCCACCAATTTGGCTCGATGCTTCAAAAATAGTTATGTTATGACCACGCTCTGCAGCATAAGTTGCAAAGCTTAAACCTGCAGGTCCCGCACCAATCACAGCAATATTTTTCACCTGTGCAGATTCTTTAAAAATCAGTTCAGTTTCATAGCAAGCTTGAGGGTTAACCAAACATGTTGCAATTTTCATCGAGAAAATATGATCTAGGCAGGCTTGGTTACAACCGATACAGGTATTAATTTCATCACTACGACCTTGTTCTGCTTTTTCCACAAAACGTGGGTCAGCCAGCATTGGACGTGCCATGGACACCATATCTGCATCACCCGAAGCAAGTACGTGCTCAGCCATTTCAGGAGTATTGATACGGTTTGAGGTGATTAAAGGAACATTCACAAGACCTTTTAATTTCTTGGTCACCCATGTAAATGCAGCACGTGGCACTTTGGTTGCAATGGTCGGAATACGTGCTTCGTGCCAGCCAATACCGGTATTGATAATGGTTGCACCAGCTTTTTCAATGGCTTTTGCAAGTTGTACAACTTCTTCGAAAGTCGAACCACCTTCAACCAAATCCAGCATAGAAAGACGGTAAATAATAATAAAATTTTCACCGACTAATTCACGCGTACGACGCACGATCTCGATTGGAAAACGAATCCGGTTTTCATAACTGCCACCCCATTCATCATCACGGTGGTTGGTACGTGCAGCAATAAACTCATTAATTAAATAACCTTCTGACCCCATGACTTCTACACCGTCATAACCCGCTGTCTGTGCTAACTGAGCACATTTGGCAAAATCATTGATCGTGCGTTCGACGTCTGCTGTGCTTAAAGCTTGCGGTTTTACTGGGTTAATTGGTGCTTGAATTGATGAAGGTGCAACATTATTGGCTTGATACGAGTAGCGACCTGTATGCAAAATCTGCATCGCAATTTTACCGCCAGCATCATGTACCGCCTGCGTAATCACTTTATGTTTTTCTGCTTCTTCTAAAGAATCTAATTTTGAGCCACCAGCAAATGTCACACCATCATCATTGGGAGAAATACCACCAGTTACAATCAGACCTACACCACCTTTCGCACGCTCAGCGTAAAAAGCTGCCATGCGTTCATAGCCACCCGGTGCTTCTTCAAGGCCGATATGCATAGAACCCATCAATACACGGTTCTTTAGCGTTGTAAAACCTAAATCTAGTGGTGCCAATAAATTTGGATAATTTGACATTTTTTCTCCTTAGCGTGCTGAAAAGCTGGCTATTTTTATCTTCGCTTGTATACGAGCTTTCTATTTCCATCTACGCATACAAGATTTTTGCAACTTGTTGCACTAATTTATATGCGAGATTTGATTTTTATGCAACATGTTGCATAATAAAAAGTACAAAACTATTTTGACTGAGCCATATATGTCTTTAGCCCATGTTTTACTCACGAGCTTACTTGAAAAACCTAGTACAGGAATTGACCTTGCACGCCGTTTTGACCGCTCTATGGGCTTTTTTTGGAATGCGACACATCAGCAAATCTACCGTGAACTCAGTGGTATGCAGCAAAAAGGCTGGATCAGCACCATTGAAGATGACCACAGTACAACCCGTAAAAAAACCTACCAAGTTGAACAGCTTGGACGTGTTGAATTAGCCAATTGGATGGTTGAGCAAAGCCCTCCGGCTCAGTTACGTGAAGAGTTAATGGTTCGTTTACGTGCTGAAGCTCAACTGGGCACAAACGGCGTATTACCCGAATTAGAACGTCACCTAGAAATTCACAAAGAAAAACTAAAAGTGTACCAGTCTATTTTTGCAAAAGACTTTGCACATGCGCATGATGAAGACCGTACTTTGTACATTCATAAAATGATTTTACAGCTTGGGATAGATTTGGAAATCGGTTGGATCAAATGGCTTGAAACCATCATTCCACAGTTGCATAAATTTAATCGCTAAAACAAAAAATAAATAGGAAGCCGCATGCCACACTATACAATGCTAGATCAACAACAACTGTATGTTCGTGAATATGGTCAAGGAGAACCCATCCTGGTTTTATCAGGGCTGGGCATGCAAAGTTGGCAATGGCACCCTTTTCTATATCAACACCGAAAGCATTTTAAATTTATCATTCCAGACTGGCGTGGATTTGGCGGCTCTAAACATTGTCAAATTCCAAATACGGACACCATTTCAAGCCATTGGCGAGATATTGACAGCTTAGTTTCCCAGCTTGGTTACGATAAAATCACGGTGATTGCCTACTCCATGGGGGCAACGACCACCATGCACGGTTTAAAATACGGTCAGTTTGCTGAAAAAATTAAACGCTATTTACACATCGATCAAACCCCTAAAATACGAGTAGATGCAGATTGGCAATATGGTTTATATGGCAAACGCCACAATGAGTTTTTAAGTATTTTAGAAGACATCTCGAAGGTACTTTCAACCAACCTCTCCGTGCCATTTGCACAGCAGATGAATAAACATGACCGTCAAGGTCTGGTCGACGCTTGGTTAAGATTCATAGACTTACAAAATAGCAATCCTTATGCTTTATCCGCTTTCCGTTTTGCATACCAACAACCAACTTTACAGAAGCTGATGTTACCCTCACAAAGTGTGACCTATTTATATTGGTATATTCAAAACTATTTGAACCATACTGAAGATTATCGTGAAGCCATTGCAGCACTCACCGCACCAACAACTTTTTTCACAGGTGCAAAATCGATCCTCTATCCTGCCCAAGGTCAAAAAATTATTGCTGACAGCCTAACCAATGCAGAGCAAATCATTTTTAAGAAATCGGGGCACACGCCATTGCTCAGTGAACCGGTCAAATTTAGCCGTGAAGTCACCAAGTTTTTAAAACAAGCGGTCTAATAAGACTGAATAAAAAAATAGGCTCAATACTTTCAAGAATGAGCCTATGTTTTATGCAGAAAGGTGTTACTTAAACGTTTGCTTCAAAATTGAATTTCAAATTTAACGTTATTATTACTTTTTAAAATAAGCACTAGAAAACCCGACGATCGTATTCAATTGCTTCTAAATCATATACTTGATAAACACAGTCAAATAAAGGACGTGCCAATTCCCCTTCATCATCGTTCCGCACGATCAAGTAAATTTGGCTAATGGCCGCACTATCCGATAATTTCACATAATTCACATGCCTAAACTGCATAATTTGTACAGATTCAGGAACAATACAAATGCCTTCACCTGCGGCAACCATGCCTAGTGATTGCTGCAAATCAGCTTGAGTGTTAAAGCGTTTCGGCTCCATACCGTATTCTAAAAACAAAGACTTGATCAGCGTTGCATAACTTTGACCATCCGTTGCTGGATAGATAAAAATCTGCTCATCTTTGAGATTATTTAATGCAATCTGTTGTTGTGAAGATAAAGGATGGCTCGAATGCACCGCAACAATTAGCGGCTCTTCACGCAATAGCACACGTTTAACCGCCTGATCCGACACACGAACTCGGCTAAAACATGCATCAACCCGACCTTCTTTTAATGCCTGAATCTGATCAACTGCACTCAGTTCAATTAAATTTACATTTAAGTGTGGATATTGCTGGCGGAACAAATAAACAATGCGAGGTAACAAACCACAGAGTAACGAACCGCCATACCCAATATTAATAGTCCGTTCTGTGGCACTGGCCCGCTGCGTAATGAGCTTAATTTCTTCTGCATTGGAAAGTAATTTCACGGCTTGCTGATAAAAGAAACGGCCGATGGTGGTGGTTCTTAAAGGACGGCTGCCACGCTCAAAAAGCTGTGCACCCAACTCTTCTTCTAAATTTTGAATTTGACGACTTAGAGGAGGTTGAGCAATAAATAGCTTTTCAGCAGCCTTCGTAAAACTCTGTTCTTCTACAACGGCGACAAAGTAACGTAAATGTCTTAATTCCATGACATTGTCCTTTAATGTCGAATTTCTTTCATAATGGTCTTTTATTTGAATATATCAGGACGACACTCAAATCACATCCTTCAAATTCGGTTATTTAAAAGATGTATACACCACATTTATTGTTTGGTCATGCTAATGTGAAACGATTACAAGGTTAACCCGACTTTAGTCTTGGCAATTTTGCTCAAACTTCTCACATGAAAAACTACAAAACGTGATTGACTTCATGAAACAATTCAAGTTAATTAGCAAAATCGTTGCAAATATGGAATAAGAACAGTGCTGAGTGATCTAGATGATTTTTATTGTTTTGCCCAAGTGGTCGAACATGGTGGTTTTAGTGCAGCAGAACGTGCAACAGATATTCCAAAATCAAAACTGAGTCGTCGGGTCTATAACTTAGAAGAACGTTTAGGTGTCCGCCTGATTCAACGTAGTTCACGACATTTTGCTGTTACAGATATTGGTATGAATATCTACCGCCACGCACAAGTCATGATGAATGCCGCTCAAGCCGCACACGATTTGGTTGATCATCTAAGTACACAGCCGCGCGGCTTAATTAAAGTCAGCTTACCTGTTTCCATCGCGCAAAATGAAATGACCAAAATATTGCCTGAATTTTTAAAGCAATATCCAGAAATTAAAGTGCAAATGATGGTGACCAATCGCCGCGTAGATATCATAAATGAAGGCTTCGATCTCGCGCTACGTGTCCGTTCAAATCTAGACGATGACCCGAACTTAGTTATTCGTAAATTTGAAACGATTGAGCAGCACTTATTTGCCAGTCAGGCCTATCTGAATAAATTTGGTGAACTCAAACAGCCCGAAGATTTATCGCAACATCAAATCTTAAGTATGGCGGATGAGCATCTCGATCAACATATTATTGTGACCGATGCACAGCAGCATCAGAAAAAAATTAAAGTCAACCCAACGGTAATGGGCTCTGACCTATCGATGTTAGCTGCACTAGCCTGCCAAGATTGTGGCGTGGTGTTATTACCCGACAGTATTGTGTCCGATCATGTGAAATCAGGTGCTTTGGTTCATGTATTACCTGAATGGAAAGCTGCACATGGTATTTTCCATGCTGTATATCCATCTCGTCGTGGCTTATTACCGGCTGTACGTGTTTTCATTGATTATTTAGTTGAAAAACTCAGCCAACATGAACACGCTAAATTTTAGGCAAAAAAAAGCTTACCCATGTGATGGGTAAGCGAAAACTTAAAAACTAAGTAAAATCAGAAACTACAGCAGAATCTGTAATCATATTATATAAATAAAATACATCTTTATTAAATCGTTAATAGCTCTAACTGATTTTCAGAGTTATAAGCAAAACCTTATAAATTAAGCTATAGAGAAAACCTCTTAGTCTTAAAACCTATAACGCTCATACACACTACAACTTATTAGACTAAAGTCAAAAAATATACACTTGTACAATTTAATTTAACTTCAATCCTTTAGATACAGCAGATTCAGGATTAAATTCGCGATTTAGCTTAGATTGCAGGATATGTACCTGTACCTTCTGGCCATGGAGATAGCAACTCAAAACCACTATCGGTCACAACCACCATATGTTCCCACTGTGCCGATAAAGAACGGTCTGCAGTAATTACTGTCCAGCCGTCTTTTAATTCTTTAGTTCGCGCTTTACCGCTGTTGATCATCGGCTCAATGGTAAAGACCATGCCTTTTTTCAGAATGACACCTTGACCCGGTTGACCATAGTGTAAAACGCTTGGTTGCTCATGATAAACTTTACCAATCCCGTGACCACAGTATTCACGTACAATGCTGTAGCCTTCACGATGAGCAACTTGTTGAATGGCATAGCCTACATCCCCCAAAGTTGCTCCCGGTTTAACTGCATGAATTCCTGCAACCATGGCTTCGTAGGTAGTTTCCACTAACTTTTTAGCCGCAGGCGAAACCTCACCCACATAGTACATACGACTGGTATCACCAAAATAACCATCTTTAATGATGGCAACATCAATATTGATAATGTCACCATCTTTCAATACAGTTTCTTTCGAAGGAATACCATGACAAACCACTTCATTCGGTGAAATACAGGTGGTTTTGGTATAGCCATAGTAGCCAACGTTGGCAGGAATCACTTTAAGTGTGTTGACGATAAAATCATTACAGATATCGTCTAGATATTCAGTGGTCACGCCCGGCTTGACATACTCCCCGATCATCTCTAAAACCTGAGCAGCTAAACGACCTGAAATGCGTAATTTTTCAATATCTTGCTCGGTTTTAATCGTGATTTTGGAAGCTTTCATCTGAATATCCTCAAATTTGAATACACCGAATTATAGACCTTTTAGATTTTTTTTGTTTTATTCAGCCAATATTTCTGCATTTATTCGGCTTATAGCATCCTATTTAGTGCTGAAAATTAGAACAATTGATTTATATCTGATAAATCTTAATCGCTAAACATATTTCTATAAAAAATTTATATACAATAAATTTCTTTTATTTATCATAAATATAAATAAAACATTATTTTATCTGTCAATATATTCATGATTCGTATTATAAAAACTATCTATACGATTTATAAATTTTGCTCCAAAAACGAGCTTAATTGCACTAAAATTGCCTTTTTTCACAGTTCATCTCCCCTTTATGACAAGTCTTTGTACACGGGATATTGTTGCCTTAGGTTTTATGACCTTCGCACTGTTTATTGGTGCAGGCAACATTATTTTCCCACCAATTGTCGCACAGCAAGCGGGTGAACATGTTTGGTTAGCTGCATTTGGTTTCTTAATCACCGCAGTTGGTCTACCTGTCATCACGATTATTGCTTTGTCGCGTGTTGAAGGTTCTATTCAAGTTTTAAGTTCACCTTTGGGTAAAGCAGCCAGCATTATCCTTACTGTCGCGTGTTACTTAGCTGTTGGACCTTTATTTGCAACACCTCGTACAGCTACCGTTTCTTATGAAATTGGTTTCTCTTCTTATTTTGGTAACGGTGCAAACAGTCTGCTGATTTATAGCGTGATTTATTTTGCATTGGTGACGATTGTTTCACTTTACCCAAATAAAATTTTAGATACCGTAGGTTATTTCCTTTCACCACTCAAGATTTTAGGCCTCGTTATACTGGGTATCTCTGCGTTCTTTATCCCTGCCGGTGTGATTCCACCTGCAATTGATAACTACGTAACTGCACCAGTTTCTGAAGGTGTGGTCAATGGTTATTTAACCATGGATACTTTAGGCGCTTTAGTTTTTGGTATCGTGATCGTAAAAGCCATTACTTCACGCGGCGTAACGGATAATAAGCTCGTCACCAAGTATGCTGTCATTGCCAGTATTATTTCTGGTATTGGACTTACACTGGTTTATATCAGCTTATTCAAACTCGGTATGGGCAGCCATGATATTGCTCCAAATGCAACAAATGGTGCAGTGATCCTGCATGCATATGTACAACATGCTTTTGGTGATATGGGCGCTTATTTCCTATCTGCAATGATTTTTGTTGCATGTATGGTGACCGCGATAGGCTTGACCTGCGCATGTGCTGAATATTTCTCAGAATTGACTAAAATTCCATATAAAGTTTTTGTGTTCATTTTAGTTGGCTTCTCACTGCTTATTTCAAACTTAGGTTTAACCAAACTCATTGCTGTTTCAGTGCCTGTTTTAAGTGCGATTTATCCACCTGCGATTGCAGTTATCCTACTTAGCTTCTGCTCTAAATGGTTTATTTCACCATCAAGAGTTATTGCGCCTGTTACCGCATGTGCGTTTATTTTCGGTATTTTTGATGGTTTAAAAGTAGCTGGTTTCGAAGATGCGCTTCCAAGCTTTATTGCCAATCTACCGCTTGCTCAACAAAATTTAGCATGGCTGATCCCTTCTGTGATTGTGCTGATTATTGCTGCTGTAATTGACAAAGTTAAAAAATAACCTTTTTTGACCTGTCTAAAATCGGAGTTTTACCCGAATGACGATTTTACCTGTGACCAATAATTGTCGAGTTTTATCCAAACTGACTTTTATTTGTCCTACTACAGCGCAATAATCCTAAGTCATTGAACTTTTAAATAAAGTTTTATTTTCATGATGAGAAAAAAAGCCAGCCCTTTGGCTACAAAATATAATAATAGTTAAAATACAAATACTTTCTGCAAAATACACCGTACACAAACTCCATGATTAAGCCCGATTCAGACTGTAAGCTAGGCGGTTTCGTGTCATAAAGCCGATATACCCGTGTTGGTATATATATTGCTTATTCATACATAGATATTATGCATCGACCATTTTACTCACCAGTCAACACCTTTAGATTCATAATATTTAGTATATGAATAAAATGATTATTCTTATACGATGATCTAACATAGTTTTATGACAAAATAATGACATTTGCTATTGAAATACTTCTAGTTTCGAAGTACAACAGTAGTTCAAACCTGACCAAAATCATGGGTTTTGGCGAAACAACAACACGGAGGGGTGGAGATGTTATCAGTACATTTCAAAAAGCAATTCTTCATTAACGCTCTGAAGGCAAATAAGAACATGGTGACCTATACAAGCACCACTATTGCTCTCATGCTGACACTACTTATTCAAGGCTTAATACAAGGAAATTTAAGACCTGAATATTTTGCTTATGCGCTTATTGTCTCTGTAGCCTTTTATTTATGGGCAGTCATTGACCACAAATATCGAAAGCAAAAATCAACAGAATTTTAAGTTAGAAGATGGATGAGGCATCATCCATCTTGAAAAAAGAAAAGATGCCACCCCTACCTTCTCGATCATTCAATCCATTTTAAATAACAATAAAAATAATCCCTAAAATAACCAGAAAATCATCAGCCTTTTCTCATGAATTTTCGATTCTATTTAACTTAAAATTTTGTTTATATAAATTCTTCTACCGAACAATCGCCTGCACTTTAAAAGCTTTTATCTCCTGATTAGCCTCCAATCTAATTGGTACTATTTATGATTGATATTGCTTTGTTTAAAACCAAAATTTAACGATGACTCCGAAGAGCAATCCGAGTGTTGCAATTAACTCGCCTATCACCAATCCAAGCATTGCCATACTCATCATCCATTTAGGTAAATGCCATTTGCCTAAGACGTGCGGGACTTTAAATTGATTGGTGGTATCAGCTAAAAAGCCATGCAGTACATAGCTTAAAATCGAAAAGCTAAAAAAGAACAAATTGATGATTACAAAGAGTAAATTGAGCGCATGAGGAAGTGCTGAAAAATAGGCTAATACCGCCAAAATGAGCGTTGCTGGGGCGTATAACAAACTGCTCCGATGTGCAATATCGACATAATAATGCGCACGTGCCAGTTCAGACTGCCTTATTTGTGCATATTTCCACACACCCGTGAGCATACCTACCCATAAATAAATCCCACTAAAGACTATCGCAATTTTTACTGCACTCGAAAGTTGAAGCATGTCCATTTTTAATTTACATCCATTGTTCAATTACACGCATTATTTTTATCTGTATTTCTTCTCCAATAATACTTACTTCAAACCTGTTATGACATGACTTTAGAGTCATACTCTTTTCAGGTTTCTTTTTGGAACTTGTGTAAATTAGTGACATCGGAACACACCCATGAAGTTTGAATCATGTCATCATCTGAAAAACTCACGATTCATTGCCAAGACGGCTATTCACTGAGTGCGCGCTTTTATCCGCACCAGACAGAGCTCAAACAGGCTTTACCTGTGTTGATTTGTCCAGCTACAGGCATTACCAAGCAATTTTATAATAGTTATGCAACATGGTTGAGCCAACAAGGCTATGACGTTTTAGTTTTTGATTTTCGTGGTATTGGTGAGTCGCTACACAGCCCTTTAAAACAATCGACAGCAAGTATTGTGCAATGGGGGCAGCTTGATATCCCCGCAGCAATCGACGCTTTGATCAGTAAAACGCAGGCGCCTAAAGTCATATTACTCGGTCATAGTGCAGGCGGACAATTATTAGGTATCGTGCCAAATTATGACAAAGTTGCCAAAGTGGTTGCTGTTTCTGGCTCTACGGGACATGTCAAAGATCTTAAAGGTCGCACCAAGCTTTTAGCTCCGGTGATGTTTAATGTGATCTTCCCGATTGCACGCTATACCATTGGCTATGGTCCGACCAATGCGATTGGTATGGGTGAAAATTTACCAAAAGATGTTGCTCGTGAATGGGCTGAATTTTGTAGCAAACCCGGTTATGTCATCAATGCCTTAGGCAAAACTGTTCAGCATGATTTTCATCAACAGGTGAGCTGTCCGATCACTGCCGTATGGAGCTCCGATGACGAAATCGCCACGGAAGCCAATGTCAAAGACTTGCTGCGCTTATACCCGAATGCTTCGACTCAAATGATTGAGTTAAAACCGAAAGAAACAGGTCATAAAGCCATCGGACATATGTTGATGTTTAAATCGTCACATCAAAACCTATGGCCGATCATTGAACAACAGTTACACGCTTAAGTTTTTGCCACTCAGTCAGTAATCCGGCTGAGTGGTCTTTTTATGGTCTGCACAAGATTTTCTACTTTTAGATTCAATCACACTACCTAACACCTTACATATTTTATTTTTCTATCTTTAAAATCTGCACTGAAAGTCCAAGTGTGCTTATTTTCTTCAGCCGACCATTGCAAAAAATGATATAACTATTTTTTCTCAATTATATTCTATTTTGGCATGAGTGAAGCACGACACAACCTCGACAGAATTGATCGCTTAATATTATCCGCATTAAGAGAAGATGGACGACTCACCATAGCCCAGCTTTCTGAACGTGTTGGTCTCTCCTCTTCGCCATGTTGGACACGCTTAAAACGTCTAGAAAATTTAAAAATTATCGATGGTTATACAGCCAACATCAATCCAAAATCGATTGGGATCAATGAATTATTCTTTATTGAAATCACATTAGAACGTCACGATGATGAAATTTTAGATCAATTTAGTGAAACTTTAGCCAATATGCCAGAAGTGGTAGAGGCACATTTAGTCACTGGCGATTACGATTATTTAGTGAAAGTTGCGGTTAAAAATGCTGAACACTATGAGCGTTTTTTACGTAAAAATTTATATTCTATGAAAGGTATACGCCATACCCGCTCCATTTTTGCGCTACGACAATTAAAATCTGCCAGCAGTGCTGACCTTATGATGATTGAGTAATGAGCCAATATAGATTTAATCTATAAGATGACTTTAAAATTTAAGGGCAATTGAGTTCAGCACTCAATCGCCCTATTTATGCGGTCTAATCTATAAAGCCATCTTTTTTCAATTTTTTATCTGTCAAATACTCACGTATGACCAATGTTGCGATAATAATGATGGCTTCTAGAATCGCCACAGTGACGGTTATTTTGGTAAATACTTCGACACTGAGCAACTCAAACCACAACTGAGCGATGGCTAATAACCCCCATAAAACTGAAATAATAAGTGCGCTAAAGACACCATATTTCATATTTCTCTCTCCAAAACAACTACATAAGCTTCACGCTTCCAAAAAAGTAGCATACGGCGGATATCTTTTTCCATCGTAATCACCGCCCAACCTTGCTGCGCATTTTGATTTAAAAAATTGGTGAATTTAACAGGATCAACTTTTGAAGAGCCAAGCAGTAAAGATCCCAGCATGCCTTCTTGATAGATAACAACTTTATATTCTTTCATCAATATAGTTCTTTATGGTTATAGTGAATTGAACAAATGTTCATGGCAAAGTATAGCGATCGCTTTTTCCTAAAACAACCAAGTTTGAAATGTCAATTTACTCAGCATTTTTTTCAATTTTATGCTTTAATATACACAGTATGAGATGAGCCTTATATGAGTATCACGCGAGTGATACGACTAACCCCTAACCATGGGGCTTTTTATTGTTTTCTACTTAGCTCACATTGTTGTATTTCATTGTTCAATTTTGACAAAACAAGACTGTGAATTTCACATGTTTTCACAGGGTCTTGCTGATAAGCCGAATTAAACCATGCAGCAGCTTTTTCAAAATCTTGCTGCACGCCTAGCCCACCCAAATAAAAACTTGCTACGCTAATTTTTCCGTTCAAATCATTTGCTTCCGCAGCCTTTAAAAACCACGGATAAGCCTTTTTATAATCAGGCTTTGCATCAATACCTTGATAATAAATCATACCCAAACGGGACTGATATTGAGCCAAGCCTTGTTCAGCCAACAACATCGTTGGCTTTTCAGCAAGCTGCATATTTTGCTTCGTATAGTAATAATAGTCGGCCAATTGTTCGATATCTTCTTGCTTGCCTTTATTTGCAAATTCAATTAAAAGACTTTCCAATTTTTTCTCATTCCTTGGAATGAGTTCATATTTATTCATGATCAAAAGCATACGCTTTGAATCTTCTAAATTTCTTTCAGCACCAATCTCAAACCATTTTGCAGCTTCTACATAATCTACTTTTACACCGACACCTTTGTAATATATCAATCCCAAATTTTGATTTGCAGAGCGGTGCCCTAAGGCAGAAGCACTTTTATACAACGCTATGGCTTCGGGCAGATTAATCTCCACACCTTCTAGCCCCATATGTTTCAGTACAGCCAAATCATACAGCGCCTGTTTATCGTTATTTTTCGCTTGAATGATGGTCTTTTGGACATCAATTTCGGCTGAAAAGGTTATAGAAAATGGAAGTGCTGTTAATACAAATAGCATGAACAATTTGATGTAAGGTAAATGATATTTTAAAACTTTCATTGTTTATTATTCTTAATCAATAAGATGGTGAAAAATGAAATGCTAAAGCACTCTATCTAGATGCTTTAGCATTTTTTAAAGCTATATATAGTATTAACCAAAGAAGCCTATCGTTGCCTGAATGACCACAGCATTGACAATATCTACAAAGAATGCCCCTGTCAAAGGAATAATCAAAAAGGCTTTATGTGATGAGCCATAGGTATTAGTCACTGCCTGAATATTGGCAATCGCTGTCGGTGTTGCACCCAAATTTATACCACATTGCCCTGCACAAAGTACGGCTGCGTCATAGCTTTTTCCCATGATCTTAAAAGTTACAAAGTACAGATACAGTGCTAAAACGAGGGTTTGTACCAGTAAAATAATCACCAGCGGGCCTGCAAGATCTGCCAATAACCAGAGCTGCAATGACATCAGCGCCATGGATAAAAATAATGCCAAGGATGCGTTACCAAATACATCGATACAGCGATCAAACATTTCAATTTTAAAGCCAAGTTCAAGGGTGTTTCTTAAAAATACACCACACGCTAAAGCCCAAACGAAGGTAGGTAATTCAAACCACTGTCCACGAGCAAACTCTGTCATGAAATAAGCAAAGCTGATACAGATGGCAAACATCCCCATCGTTTTGACGGCATCATCTGCGGTAATTAAACGAGTTTTTTCAGGATATTCGAAAGGCGCCGTTTCAGATGCAGGCGGTGCTTCATTACGTCCTGTTGTCGGTACAAGTTCTTCTGCCAACTGAAAACGGCGGATGAGGAATTTCGCCACTGGCCCGCCCATCATGCCACCAATGACTAAGCCGAATGTTGCACTTGCCATACCGAGTACGACTGCGCCTTGTATACCATGATCTTGTTCAAAGACTGTGCCCCATGCACCTGCTGTACCGTGACCGCCAGTTAATGTGACTGAACCTGTAATTAAACCGATGAGCGGATCTAATCCTAAAATTTTGGCTAAACTGATACCAACGATGTTTTGCAGCATGACAAATACAATCACACAACCTAAAAACAGCACCAGCGCCTTTCCGCCTTCTTTGAGTTTTCCAAGACTTGCGCTCAAGCCTACCGATGTAAAGAACATCAGCATGAATATTTGCTGGATTTTGGCATCAAAATTTACGGTGATATTAAAGTTTTTAAATAATATAAATGTGATAATCGCAGCGACCAAACCGCCTGCTACAGGTTCAGGAATGTTGTATTTTTTCAGGATGGAAATTTTGTGTACGAAGAAATAACCGATAAATAAAACCAAAACCGCCACGACAATTGTCAAAAAAGCATCTAGCTCATAATTCATAATTTAATCTTAAGTGCTCAATTTTATTTATCTTTTTCTTTGTACACGACAAAAAAAGATAACTCATTGAAATAATGGCATAATACTTGTTTTCTGACGACGAATATGATGACACATTTCAATGAGTTACATCTCATCTTAAACAAATATCTAAAGTGGAAC
>NZ_VOZA01000022.1:0-54332 GCF_013420015.1 Acinetobacter sp. YH12039
CATTTATTGATGTATTGAAATCAAATGGCATTCAAATCAGTATGGATGGTAAAGGTCGATGGGTTGATAATGTGATGGTTGAACGATTATGGCGGAGCGTTAAATATGAAGAGGTGTATCTCAAAGCCTACAGCAATGTTTTGGATGCGAAGAAGCAATTAAACGCATATTTTGAATTTTATAATTTGAAACGACCTCATTCGAGTCTGGACAAAATGACTCCAGATGAGTTTTACTATGACCAGCTACCACAACAAAATAAGGTAGCTTAACTAGAGCAGAGTATCACTTATAAATAAGCTTTTAGTTGTTCAAACATGTGGGACCACCTCTTTTTCACTGGCTTTAGGTAAAGGCCTGGTGCGTGGTTTCTTTTTGGGACGTATCTTTTTGGTTAGCGCTTTATATACATCAGGCTCCATATTTCACCCAATAAAAAACCTCCCGGAGGAGGTTAATTTAAATGCATGTAAAAATTAAAATAACTTAAATATTTTTCCAGTTTTATCACTGTAGAAATGCATATCAAAGCTAGGCTTAATTATTTCATCATCTATATTTAGATAACGGACGCAATCCCCAAAACTATTTGGCTCATCAGATGACTTTTCGCACATAGCTTCTAGTGTATAGACAGCGCCATGTTGATCAACCACATCTAACATTACTTTGTTTAATAAAGTTTCCATGTATTAGCCATCAATCCCAACGATTTCACTCGCTTGGAAACCACGTTGACCTTTTGATACGCTAAATTGTACACGCTGACCTTCAGCAAGTGATTTGAAACCACCTGAAATGATTTGAGAAAAATGAGCAAAAACTTCTTCGCCGTTATCAGCCGCGATGAAACCGAAGCCTTTAGTATCGTTAAACCACTTAACAGTGCCTGTAGTTAAATTTGACATAATAATTTCCTTTAATAATATTTAATATAGAGTTCTTGAAAAAATTAAGAAAATAAATAATTAATTTATAAATAATTTAATTAAAAAATTTTAGCTCTAAGTTGTTCAGGTTTAAGAGTGAGAGTTTAAAAATACAATTTATATAGTTTATTTAGTTCAGTATAAAAAGATTTACCATCAATATTTAAAGTTAGCTTTTGTCCTGACTCTAGGACAACTTGTTTAGCAACTTCAACTAAAGTTTTACCATTCAAATTGCTTTGAATTTTTTTTAACGGAATAATATTCACACGAATTTCATCGCCGTTAGTTGCTGAAGCAGTAGTCCAGCCGTTAGATATGTTCATTTATTGACTCATATAATGAGCTTTTGTAAACAGAATAGTATTAAAAATAAAACCAACTTTAATTTTGGAGATTGTTCACTTAAGAAAAATTTAAACTTATGATATTTACAGTAGCTATGAAATTTAAGAAAGATAAAAAAAATTAAATTAATATCTTAAAAATAGAATTTAAGGAAAACCCACGGATAGCTGCAGGCTTCCCTTGATCGGCATGATGCGAATTCATGCTATGCGTTAACTGTTTGAATTTGATGCTTGAACATCAGAATGGAGGGAATACGCAATTCCGTTAACAACTCAAACACTACCGTTCCGCTTACGGATTCGATCAAACACACTATATCAAATATTTTAATATATACCTAATGTTATCTCAATTTTATTTATATTTCATAACTTATAAATTAACTTTTTTGTTAGCTAGGCATATTCGGGGCATTAGGATTACAACACTTCATACTAATTTCTAAGTCTAGTTTCGCCTGTGCTTTGTCTGTCATATGGTAACATGGTAAGCTTTTAAACAAATGTCTTTTATCTTCTTTTAACCATGTGAAAAAGGCTTTGAAATTGCTGAAATAAGAACATTTATACCAAATGGCAATAAAGCAGATTTCTGAGATCGTCAGATGAGCACGTCTGATTCTTAAAGAATGGCTATTTTGTTTGAGAAAGTTCCAATAAGTTGCTTCAAATTTAAGAAAGAAATCATCAATTACGCAGAATAATTCGGTACTATTGAACATTAGGACTAGAGTTGTGAGTTTTGTGTGGTAACTCAACTGATGGCTCTAGTCTTCTTATTGTCAAGTTTATTTCTTATCCGCGATTCGGGTTAAATAATATCTGGGGGATTAAATAGCTGTTAGTCGAATAGCGAAGACGACACGATCAAGTGGTCTAAAAGAGACTGTAATTTAAATTGTGTAATTGCCTGAATTTGCTACCTTCATATTCACAACGGAGTCAGGCAATATGATGAACGAACAAAAACTAAAAGACCTTGCAGCAGAATTTGCTAAAGGAATCAAAACAGAAGACGATCTAAACCAATTCACCCGATTGTTGACTAAACTCACTGTTGAAACGGCTCTCAATGCCGGACTTACCGAACATCTCGGACATGAAAAAAATGCCCGTAAATCTGGCTCAAATTCACGCAATGGTTATTCTAGTAAGACTGTACTTAGCGATGATGGGGAGATTGAGATCACCACACCAGGTGATCGTTATGGTACTTTCGAACCTCAGTTGATTAAGAAAATCAGACCCGTATCACGCAAATGGATAACCAGATTCTATCCCTTTATGCCAAAGGTATGACCACCCGTGAAATCGTTGCTACCTTCAAGGAAATGTACGATGCCGATGTATCTCCAACGCTCATTTCCAAGGTGACTGATGCCGTCAATGAGCAGGTTGCTGAATGGCAAAACCGTCCGCTGGATGCAATCTACCCCATCGTTTATATGGACTGTATTGTAGTTAAAGTCCGTCATAATGGCAGTGTCATCAACAAGGCTGTATTCCTTGCCTTAGGCATTAATCTTGATGGACACAAAGAACTGCTCAGCATGTGGATGGCTGAGAATGAAGTTGCCAAGTTCTGACTAAATGTTCTGACTGAGCTGAAAAACCGAGGGTTGCAGGATATTCTGATCGCCTGCCTTGCGAAGCAGCGCTTCTCAGGACTAAAAGGCTTTCCTGATGCCATTAACAGCGTATACCCGCAAACCCACATCCAGCTGTGCATTATCCACATGCTACGCAACAGCTTGAAATACGTGTCATGGAAAGATTACAAGGTGGTCACTCAGGATTTAAAAGCCGTTTATCAATCACCCACTGAAGAGGCAGCCTTGATGGCCCTAGATCAATTTGCCCAAACATGGGATGACAAGTACCCACAGATCAGCAAAAGCTGGCGTACGCATTGGGAGAATCTGAATACCTTCTTTGCTTATCCAGCCGAGATACGCAAAGCCATCTACACTACCAACGCAATCGAGTCATTAAACAGCGTAATACGCCAAGCGATCAAAAAACGTAAAGTCTTTCCAACGGATGATTCTGTACGTAAAGTGATTTACCTGGCCATTGATGCAGCATCTAAAAAGTGGAATATGCCGATTCGCGACTGGCGTTTAGCCATGAGCCGCTTTATTATTGAATTCGGTGACCGCTTAAGCAATCACCTTTAAATTGATGAAAAGCAATTACACAAAATTATTTACATGCTCCATTAAAAATACATATCTCCTTTAAATCTAGACTTATCTAAAGTTTGAATCAGGCAAATACAAAAATACAGTTCCCAACTCAATGAGAACTGTATTATTAATACTACAAATTGATCGAAATTAAACGGCAAGTACTTTCACAATAATGGTTTGCATGTCTTCATTTTCTTCCGCCAAATAAACACGCTTTAACTCTTTGCTTTTCACTTTGAATTGATGATTTTGATACTGAATTACAGCCGGAATTTGATCAAAATACAGGCTATCTGCGTCTAATTCTTCTTGAAAAAGTGGCGTGCCCAATTGATAGTCTAGGCTTTTTAATACTACATATTTAACAGTCGTTTTCATTGAAATAAACCTACTTTTGTTACGCTCTTTATTTTAAGTTTTAACATCGTTTTCCTTCCGAAGAAACCTTTATTTCATATTTTCGTACAGCTTCTAAACAATCACGCTATTTTCGTGAATTCCACAACACACAGTACCAACTTAGACTTTTAGTGAAATTACAGGCGAGCGAAATCAATGCTAAAATTTTAAGAATACTAATGATCATTCACCATTCTACTTTGGGGTAAGCACATGCTTAAACAGTGTTGCGATGCTTTAGAACAAAAATCCATGACTATCGCGTTTATCGAGAGTGCAAGCTCTGGTTATTTATGTAGTCAATTTTCAATTTATAAGAATAGTGGTGCAGATATCTTATTAGGTGGACTAGTGAGCTATGATCCATCAATCAAGCGTGAAATTTTAAAAGTAGATCCTCTACTAATAGAAAAATTTACGGCCGAATCCGCAGAAGTGACTCAAGCGATGGCTGAGCAAGGACAACAACTATTTTTACATGCAGACTTTGTGGTGGCCTGCACTGGATTACTCAAACCTGGTGGCAGTGCAACCGTAGAAAAACCCGAAGGTACATTTTATATTTCAATCTTACATGACCGTCGTATCTATAATTATCATTATTTTATTTTAGGTACGGCTTTAGAACGCCTAGATCAGTTAACTGAAAATGTTGCTCACAGTGTATTAGACATCTTAAATGCAGAATAAAACATACATAATCTTCATATTTAAATATCATTTTGCATCGCATACTGTATTGAGGAATTTACTTATCAGGACAAGAAAATGCAGCTACGTCATTTCAATGCATTCGCAATTAGCACCCTACTGTCCTGCTCTGCTTTCGCGACGGTAGGCGGCCCTCAAACCATTGAGGTTTTAGGTTTTGATAAAAAAGACCAAAAAATCTATTTAATGCGTCATTTTGAAGATGGTCGTGGTCGTTTACCACAATTATATTATTATCAATTAAATAGCCAAAAACCGACGCAATTAATTACAGTGAAGTCTTTATATATTAATCCTAAGACAAAACGGATTGATTACGACCAAGACAGTGCCCAGTTTGATAAAGAAATCGCGAAAATTAAAAAGCGTTTAGCCAAACTAACACCAGTAAATAACAATAATGCCCGAATACAGTTATTAACGACCATGAATGGCACTGCAAAATCTTGGTATGACCCGAATGAAACCATTGATAAATGGACCTATCAATATCGTATTAAAAATTCGCAGTATAAAAGCGCCATACAAAAGGCTGAGACGTATAAAGAAGGTTTAAAAATCTCTAAAACTTATCGTGTAGTGCAAAAGCCTTTTTATTTAGTGACTGTTAAATATCTAGGGATTCCATTTGAAACGGGATATAGCGTCGAAGATCCTGTTTTATTAACCAAATAGATTGTTAACTCAATTAACAAATAATAAAAAAGCCTCTTTTGAGGCTTTTTTATTTCACTTTAAAATTATGCCGCAGAACGCTCTGCAATCGGCACCACTTTACGCAGTTCAGGGCCTGTATAGTCCGCACTTGGGCGAATAATACGATTGTCCGCACGCTGCTCCATTACATGTGCAGCCCAGCCTGTTACACGTGACATTACAAAAATTGGCGTAAACAATTTCGTTGCAATATCCATGAAGTGATAAGCAGATGCATGGAAGAAATCTGCATTACAGAACAGTTTCTTCTCACGCCACATCACTTCTTCACAGCGTACTGATACTGGATAAAGTACCGTATCGCCAACGTCTTTCGCTAGGCGTTCAGACCAAATTTTGATGATGCCATTACGTGGATCATTGTCTTTATAGATCGCATGACCAAAGCCCATGATCTTTTCTTTACGCTCAAGTTTGCCGAGCATTTCACGTTCAGCTTCTTCTGGAGACGTCCAGTTTTCAATCATTTCCATCGCAGCTTCGTTCGCACCGCCATGTAATGGGCCACGTAGTGAACCAATTGCACCTGTGATGCATGAATGCATATCTGACAATGTTGATGCACATACACGCGCTGTGAATGTAGATGCGTTAAACTCATGCTCTGCATACAAAATCAGTGATACGTTCATCACTTGCTCATGCAATTCATTTGGTTTTTCACCACGAAGTAAATGCAAGAATTGAGCGCCAATTGAATCATCATCGGTATTTTCTTCTACACGTACGCCGTCATGGCTGAAACGGTACCAGTAGCAAATGATCGCAGGAAGCGTTGCCAAAATACGATCTGCAACATCTTGTTGTTCATCGAATGATTTTTCAGTTTCAAGGTTACCTAACATTGAAACGCCTGTACGCATCACGTCCATTGGGTGTGAGTCAGCAGGAATACGTTCTAATACTTCTTTCAATGCTTGCGGCAATTGACGCAATGATTTGAGTTTGGCTTTGTATGCTGCTAGTTGTTCTGTTGTTGGCAATTCACCAAAGAAAATCAGGTACGCGACTTCTTCAAACTGACAGTTTTCTGCCAAGTCTTGAACGTCATAACCACGATAGGTTAAGCCCGCACCACTTTTGCCTACAGTTGAAAGTGCAGTTTTACCCGCTACTTGTCCGCGCAGTCCTGCGCCCGTGAGTACTTTTCCTTCAGCCATTTTTATTTTCCTTCGGTGAATAATTTATCTAATGTATTTTCAAATGTGTGATAGTCAAGGAACTCATAAAGTTCTTTTCGTTGTTGCATTTTATCCAGTACATTGACTTGTGTACCGTCATTGCGGATTGCATGCATCACTTCGAGTGCCGCTTTTTGCATTGCACGTGTCGGAGACAATGGATAAAGCACCATTGAAATGCCTTGCTCGCCTAGTTCTTCTTTGGTGTAGTAAGGGGTATCACCAAACTCTGTAATGTTTGCCAGTACAGGTACACCAACAGCGTCGCAGACTGTTTTGTACATGGTGATGTCAGTCATCGCTTCAGCAAAGATCGCATCTGCACCCGCTTCTACACAGGCACATGCACGGTCGATCACTGCTTGCAAACCTTCTTTTTGTAATGCATCTGTACGTGCCATCACCACAAAGTTTGAATCGGTTTTTGCATCGACTGCCGCTTTAATACGGTCAACCATTTCTTGTTGTGACACGATTTCTTTGTTCGGACGGTGTCCGCAGCGTTTTTGTGCCACTTGGTCTTCGATGTGAACTGCTGCTGCACCCGCAGCAATCATTTGTTTCACAGTACGGGCAATATTAAATGCACCGCCCCAACCTGTATCGATATCGACGAGTAATGGCGTATCTACACGTTCAGTAATACGACGAACATCTTCCAAAACATTGTCTAAACTGGTCATGCCTAAGTCAGGTAAACCATATGAATAGTTCGCAACACCTGCACCAGATAAATATATGGCTTTATAGCCAACTTCTTTTGCCATCATTGCTGCATAGGCATTTACTGTGCCAATGATTTGTAATGGTTTTTCGATTTCCAATGCTTGTCTAAATCTTAAGCCTGCAGACGTTTGTTGTGTCATATTCCTTTCCACGGCATTTACTTTAATTTTCGAAGTTTGAGTATATCCATATTTTTTTCCAACTCTATGGCTTTGTAGAATATTAACTCTAAAACTTTAGTCAAATATTTCACTTATCACCTATCTGTTGTTATTCTTTAGTCAAAGATCTCTAATTTATAAGCAAAGCAGAAAAGTACTAATTTTTTTGCTATAATTATCGTCAAATCAGCTCTTTTTTTGTTAAAAATTATCACTTTATGCAAGATTTAATACACATTGAACCTCTAACGCATGACCAGCCACAAACGCGGCGCGGACATGAACGATGTGTTGCGCTTTTAGAAAGTGCTACGGAGCTTTTTTTAAAACGTGGTTTTGATGCAGTTTCATTAGATGACATCGTGAATCATGCAGGTGGTTCAAAAGCGTCAATCTATAAATATTTTGGTAATAAAGACGGATTATTTAAGGCCATTTGTGACTATCGTCGCTGCTTATTTTTCAAAGATATTTGCCTACCATTTACGGTGAGCCCTGACACCGATATTCGTGCTTATCTCATCAATACTTTAAGTGACTTTCATCAGCATATCGTGATGCCTGAAAATGCGGCATTTATGCGGTTAGTCTTAGAACAAACAGGACGTAATCCTGAAATAGCACGTTATATTCATGAGCAAGGCCCAAAACAAATTCAGAACACCGTTGCAGAAATTTTAAATCAAGCGCATCAACACGGTTTGCTGTATTGTGAAAACCCGTTGTTTTCGGCTCAGTTTTATTTTGGAATTTTGCGTAATTTAGAATGGCGCGTTCTCATGGGCATCAGCATTGATGAAAATGATCAAGAAACCATCAATTACATCAGTTATTGCGTCGATCGTTTCCTAGACGGTCACCAAAAGCGCTAGATTTTTTGCAATTTACCTCTCTTATAGTATATTAATCGATTCCTTTTTCTCTAACCAACCAACAACTAATTGTTGTTTTGTTCTTTGATTCAGCAATTATTGTGGAGTAACAATGGCTCTACGTCACTTTCTAACTTTACGCGATTTATCGACTTTAGAACTTAACCAAATTGTACAGCGCGGTATCGAACTCAAGCGCAAACAGCATAACAATGAAGTTTTCCAACCTTTCGTTGGTAAAGTCATGGGCATGATTTTTGAGAAATCGAGCACCCGTACACGTGTATCGTTTGAAGCAGGAATGAGCCAATTTGGTGGTAGTGCAATTTTCCTTTCATCTCGCGACTCTCAATTAGGTCGTGGCGAGCCAGTAGAAGATTCTGCACGCGTGATTTCAAGCATGCTTGATATTGTGATGATTCGTACTTTTGGTCATGACATTGTTGAACGTTTTGCTTCTTATTCAAAAGTTCCTGTCATCAATGCATTAACAGATGATCACCACCCTTGCCAATTACTTGCCGATGTTCAAACATTCGTTGAACACCGTGGTTCTATTGAAGGTAAAACTGTTGCTTGGATTGGTGATGGCAACAATATGTGTAACTCATATATTGAAGCGGCTCATATGTGGGGCTTTAAATTAAAAATCGCTGCACCTAAGGGCTATGAACCTAAAGCAGAATTTTTATCTGAATTTGCACACTGTGTTGAACTTGTTGATTCTGCAGAAGATGCTGCAGTTAATGCAGATTTAATCGTGACAGATGTTTGGGCAAGTATGGGCCAAGAAGAAGAACAAAAAATTCGTGAAAAAGCGTTTGCAGATTATCAAGTGAATGAACGCCTGATGGATCTTGCTCACGCTGACTGCTTATTTATGCACTGCTTGCCTGCGCATCGTGGCGAAGAAATTTCTGAAAATATGCTTGACCACAAAAATGCAGTGGTTTGGGATGAAGCTGAAAATCGCTTACATGCACAAAAAGCACTTGTTGAATTTTTAATTAACGAAAATCTTAAAAAAGACTAAGGTTTTACTTAGATAAAAAAGCACCTTCGGGTGCTTTTTTTGTTTTTGCATGCTTTAATAAACCATAACTTTTATAAGTGATTAAGATTATGCGTTTAAAAAATATTTGCTTATTGGCTCTTGGATTGAGCTTATCTACTTTTAGCTTTGCTGGTGAACCAAGTGAATTAGATCAATACTTGGTGAAAAATCAGATTTTAGATAGCAATTTTAAAATTAAAAATAAAACAGCTTTAAACGAAATACTGGCTGCCATTAGTGACGAGGACTCTCGTACTCTTCCTTATCAAGTTGACCAAAATGTGTTGATGGAAAAAATGGAAGTTTCAGCAGATAAAATAGAAATCGAAGGAATTATCACCACACCTGACTTTACACAATTTGCAGAATCAGTGGGTCAACAGCAAGTCAAACAACTGATCAAAAAGAATTCTCTACAAAATTGTGAATTGCTATTTGAGCATCAATTTCAACGTGTAAATCCATATGTATTGGAAATGGATTTATCTTCACCTCAACAGAAATACGAAATAAAAATCCACAACGCTGAATGTAAATTTAAATAAAAATCTGATTTCTTACAGCTCCTGGTTTAACTTCTGCAATATTAAACTTAACGAATTAAACCTTGAGGCTGTAATGCAATCACAGCTGCACCTACCAATACAATGACACCACCTAGCATATCCCAACGTGTTAGAGTTACGTGATCGACAAAACGCAACCACAGTAATGCAGAGAAAATGTAGATTCCGCCATAGGCTGCATAAATGCGACCCGAAGCTGCTGGATGCAAAGTCAATAACCAAACAAATGCAGCCAATGCAAGGGCTGTTGGAATCCATAACCACTGCGATTTTTGCTGATTTAAAATCAAATATGGGAAGTAACAGCCTAAAATTTCCATCAATGCTGTTAGTGCAAATAAACCGAAAGTGGTCAGCACTTTTGTTAATGATACGTCCATCATTGAGAAATCCAAATCTAGCGTTGAATAAATATAAAAAACCCGTGCAAGCACGGGTTTTTGTTAATTAAATTGATTAAGCAGGTTCAGCGGTTTGGTCTTCAAACACTTCGAGTTTTAAGCCCACTGCTTTGCCATTTTCTTTCTTCACTGAAACAGCAACATTGCCGCCATGTTCCGCAAGCTCACCAAACAAAATCATTTCAGCAAGCGGTTTTTTCAAATGCTCTTGGATTAAACGCTGCATTGGACGAGCGCCCATCAAGCGATCGTATCCTTGCTCGGCCATCCATTCGCGTGCATCTTGATCGACTTCAAGAACCACTTTCTTGTCATCTAACTGTGCCTGAAGCTCTGTTAAGAACTTATCAACCACACTTTCAATGACCGTTGTTGGCAATGCTTTAAATTGAATTACACCATCTAAACGGTTACGGAACTCTGGAGAGAAGGCTTTTTTCATCGCGTCTTGGTTGTCATTACTGTTGTCTTGGTCCATGAAACCAATGCTCACTCGTGAAATTGATTCTGCACCAATATTCGTAGTCAGTACTAACACGACGTTACGAAAGTCAGATTTACGACCATTGTTGTCCGTTAATGAACCATGATCCATAATTTGAAGTAACAAATTAAAGACATCTGGATGCGCTTTCTCAATTTCGTCTAGTAAAAGTACGCAATGCGGATTTTTATGAATCGCGTCGGTCAACAAACCTCCTTGATCAAAACCTACATAACCCGGAGGCGCACCAATTAAACGAGATACGGCATGACGTTCCATGTATTCAGACATATCGAAACGCACAAGTTCAACGCCTAACAATTTTGCCAATTGCTTAGTGACTTCAGTTTTACCCACGCCTGTAGGACCAGCAAATACAAAATTACCCACTGGCTTATCTGGCGCTTTTAGACCTGCACGAGATAATTTAATCGCAGATGCAAGCGCTTCAATCGCTTCATCTTGACCAAACACCACACGTTTCAGATCACGCTCTAGATTTTCAAGAACGCTCTTGTCATCTGTAGAGACAGTTTTCGGTGGAATACGCGCAATTTTCGAAACGATATCTTCAATGTTTTCAACTGAAATGACTGTATCATCTTGCTCAGCTTTTAAACGACGCTGTGCACCCGCCTCATCAATCACATCAATGGCTTTATCAGGCAAGAAACGATCATTGATAAATTTCGCAGATAGTTCTACCGCAGAAACCAACGCTTGATCTTCGTATTTCACATGATGGAATTCTTCAAATTTGCCTTTTAAGCCACGCAGAATATCAATCGTTTCTGAAATAGATGGTTCATTGACATCAATTTTTTGGAAACGACGAGATAATGCATGATCTTTTTCAAAAACTTGACGATATTCTTGGAAAGTCGTTGAACCGATACAACGTAAAGTACCATTCGCCAAAGCTGGTTTGATGAGGTTCGATGCATCCATCGTGCTGCCCATACTTGAGCCTGCACCGATGATCATATGAATTTCATCAATAAATAAAATAGCTTCGGGCTTTTTCTTCAATGCATTTAGCAGTTGTTTTAAACGCTTTTCAAAATCACCACGGTATTTAGTTCCTGCAACTAAAGCACCAATGTCTAAACTAAATACTTCTGCATTTTCAAGCGGTTTAGGAGCTTTGCCATTTACAATGAGCCAAGCCAAACCTTCAGCAATCGAAGTTTTACCTACACCCGGATCACCCACCAAAAGTGGGTTATTTTTACGGCGACGGCATAGAATTTGAGCTGTACGTTCAATCTCTTTTTCACGACCAATCAGTGGATCTGTTTTGCCTTTTTGAGCTTCAACATTCAGATTGGTCGTATATAGCTCTAATGGGCCAGAATTTGAAGACGTGGTGTTTTCACCATCGAGCTCTTCGATTTCTTCTTCGGCTTGGACTTCGTCTTTACGTGTGCCATGAGACAAATACTGCGTTAATGTCAAACGGTTGATTTGATGGCGTTTAAGTAAATACACCGCAAATGAATCACGCTCTGAATACATCGCAACTAAAATGTCTGCACCTTCTACAGTGCGGTCATTACCACTCGATTGCACATGGAAAATTGCACGTTGTAAAATGCGATCAAAACTTTCTGTAGGATGTGGTGCTTGATCGCTGTTTTCGCCAAGCTTAGGGGTATGTTGTTCTACGTATTCTTCAAGTTCTTTGCGAAGCACAATAATGTCTGCGCCACATGCTTTCAATGCATTAACAGCGGAATCATTATCCAGTAAAGCCAATAATAAATGTTCTACCGTCAAAAATTCATGTCTCTTTTGACGAGCCATGCTGACAGCCAAACGTAGTGATACTTCTAATTGACGACTGAGCATGTAATCCCCTTATTAATCTTTTGGCTCAATCTGACAAAGTAATGGATGACTTTGCGACCGAGCGTAATTATTGACCTGATTTGCTTTAGTCTCTGCGATGTCTCGCGGATAAACCCCTGCAACACCCTTTCCTTCATAATGTACAGTTAGCATTACTTGAGTGGCTTGGTCAAGATTCAAAGCAAAGTATTGTTGTAAAATTTCAATTACAAAGTCCATTGGAGTGTAATCATCGTTCATTAAAACGACAGCATACATAGGAGGACGCTTTAACTCAGGTGGCGCAGTCAATACTTGAATGTCTGAATCACCATCATCCTGCATACCTTGGCTGAGAGTCGGGTTTAGATGCCAGTCCACTAAACCAGATTGGTAAAATGAATTTTTAATGTCAGATAAACACGTTTGACGCTTATTGGTTCGCATAGGATTTAGGTTTCACACTTAGTTTGCACTTGCTTCAGTTTGAGGAATTTCTGAAAGGAAGGCAGATTGATTTTCAACAGGCTGACCTTTCGACCAGCTAAAACGGCGAATAACGGGTTTAGAACCGCTTAAACGCACTTCAATAAAGTCTGGACTAAAGCCTTTTGGCATGGTCCAACGTCCAGTGAGTCGCTCACTTTCGCTAAAGTTAAAGTTTTTGTCTTCTAAAGGCACTACAAGTACTTCTGTACCCTTAATTAAACGCAGCTCAACACTTCCAGACACATTACTTTTTGACGGACTTACTTGAACGAGATCAAGTTGGTATTCATACGCATTTTCAGGTAACGGTTTAATCGCTAAATGTTGTACTGCAAGCGGCATACCACCACGTTGGCGCAATACTTCACGATACAAAACACCCAAATTACCGGTTAATTCTTGATCATCACGTGCTTTTTTAACAGCCAAATATAAATCATTTGAATTACTTACAGCGACATCACGCTCTTGAATTGCCGCATTTAAACTTTTATTCAGGCCTGCTAATTCAGTTTTTTGCTTTTGCACCACATCAACAAGTTGCTCTGCATCTGCATCATAACCGACCACAGTTAAGCCCTGACGATGACCGATACTATATCCGAGCAAACCGCTGCTCAATGCAAGTACAACTGCACCAATCGCCAGTGGCATATTCGTCTTCATAAAAGGCGTTTTTTCACTGTTTTCAGGTTCTGACTTGAAATTAGATTCTGTATTCGACATCGTCATCTCTTATTTTTAGTTCACTCAAGGCACACATTTAAATCCAGTTTTAAATGTGTGTGAAGTTTTAAATCGTTTCTTATGGTAATAAACCAATGCCTTGAAGTCCTGCATTTTCAGCAAAACTAAACATCAAGTTCATATTTTGTACGGCTTGACCTGCAGCACCTTTCACCAAGTTGTCTTGAGCCACCAAAATCACTAATTTTTTCGGTTGAGGTTTGCAAATCGCAATACGTAATTGGTTCGCACCACGCACAGTACGTGTTTCAGGTGAGCTACCTGCAGGCATCACATCTACAAACTGCTCATTGGCATAGAACTGTTCATATATGCTTTGTAAATCCGCAGAAGCACCTGCGTCAGTCAAATCAATGTAGATTGTGCTGAGCATGCCACGAATCATCGGTACTAAATGCGGTATGAATAAAATTTCGTTAAACACACCTTTTTGACCTGAAATATTTTCTAAGGCTTCTACAATTTCAGGATGATGACGGTGACCCGCTACACCATAAGCTTTAAAGTTATCTGCATTTTCAGAATAGATCATACCTAGGCTGGCTTTACGACCTGCACCAGACACACCTGATTTTGCATCAATAATAATGCTTTCAGGTTTCACTAATCCTTCAGCTTTTAATACTGGCGCTAAACCGAGCTGAACAGTTGTTGGGTAACAACCTGGGTTACCAACCACTGAAGCCTTTTGAATTTTTTCACGGTTTAATTCAGACAAACCATAAACTGAATCTTTTAATAGCTCTGGACATGCATGGTCTAGGCCATACCATTTTTCAAATTGAGCTAAGTCTTGCAAACGGAAATCAGCAGCAAGGTCAATCACTTTAGTATTTGCAGCAACTAACTCTTCTGCGTGTTTCATTGCAACACCGTGCGGCGTCGCAAAGAATACAACGTCACAGTGTTTTAGTTCTTCAATATTTAGATCTGAATAGCAAAGGTCTGTATGTCCACGCAAACTTGGGAACATATCATCCACACGGCGGCCATTTTCAGTACGCGAAGTTAAAACTTTCACTTCCGCATTTGGGTGTCGCAGTAAAATACGCAGTAATTCAACACCTGTGTAACCTGTACCGCCGACAATACCTACTGAAATCACGCTCATTACCTCTATTCAAAGTATCCATTTGATGACTGCGTAGTATGACAGGAAGTTACGGTTTTCTGAACTGTTTTGACATATAAAGCTTCACTTTATAATGTTAGCTTATCTTCTGAATCCTATTAAGTCAGATCATGCATATAAATCCTGATCATTACCTATCCACAGCTCAAGGTCGTGTCTTCACTAAAGAAAGAAATATTCCAGCATGACAATGCTGTTTTGACGCTTTTAAGCATGAATTAAAAACTAACCCAAAGGTTAAAATCATTTATATATTGATCGGATGCCAAGGGGCTGGGAAATCAACTTGGGCCAAAAACCAAATATCCCGCGAACCTGAAAATATTATTTTTGATGCTATTTTAGTAAAGCAATCTGAACGTCTACCGATAATTGAGCAAGCTAAATAATTGGGTAAAAAATGCGTTGCTGTATGGTTTCAAATCCCGCTCGAAGTATGCATAAAAAGAAACGCTCAACGCCCTTCAGATGAAATAGTCGATCTGATGGCATTAACCAATGTTTATTACGCATTAGAACCGCCTACATACCAAGAAGGATTTGATTTAATTGAAATAATATATTAAGAAATGCTTTAGTGTTTACAACTTAGTGCCTTTAATTCAGAGCACCCACCACCAAGGCATTGCCGTCATTTTTAGTATTTTTCGATGCTGCTGAAAATTTATATCATGCTTTTGCACTTCAGCCCAAAAGTTTGGGCTATGGTCAAAGTGCTTGGTATGCGCTAACTCATGTACAGCCACATATCGTACAACTTGCTCTGGAAACAGCACCAATGCGCTATTCAGCATAATATCATGGCGCGCTGAACAGCTTCCCCAGCGCGTTTTGGGCTGACGAATTGAGCAATCACCATATTTCAAGCCTGTTTCACTGCTCACTTGCTTTAAATAAATTGGTAAATACTCTTTGGCATAAGCAATCACAAAACTTTTTAAATATTGCTCAGGCTGTCGATCACTGATGAATAGTTGATGGCTTTCGTCATCCAAGATAAATGAATGTTTTTGCGTTTGATAAACAACCATTAACGGTTGTTCTAAATTAAATAACTTTAATTTTATTGGCAGACTTCGATCCTGCAGCCCTGCTTTTTCCTGCTGCTTCTGCCATGTCTCAATCATCCATTGTTCTGATTGTTTCAAAAAATCTTGAACTTGGCGCTGAGTACAAAACTGCGGAACCGTTAATTTGATTTGAGTTGGTTCTACACGGAGTCTTAGGCGTGTGGCACGTAATTTCCGAGTGATTTGAATTTCAGGAAGGTTTAGTGTCATTTATTTTTTTATTAAAAGCTTTTAAACAATGCATAAATTGAATTTTAAGCAGTTTTCAAAAAGTATATTGGGGGTTCCTTCTCCCTCTGGGAGAAGGTTAGGATGAGGGGGACATTTAAATTGACCTCTCCCTAACCCTCTCCTCAAAGGAGAGGGAACTTCCATTAGAAATTTAAATATAAATCGAAACTCTATTTACATTTAAATTTTCTATAGATTAAACCGCAGTACGCTCTTCAATACCGTTATCAGTTGCAACAACAGCAATATCCGCTTTGTTTAATGCAAAGATACCGTTACACACTACACCTGGAATGTCATTCAAAGTCTTTTCAAGTTCCAATGCATTTAGGATATTTAAGTTGTGTACGTCTAAAATTACATTACCGTTATCTGTTACTACGCCTTCACGGTACACAGGGTCGCCGCCTAAAGAGACAATTTTACGCGCAACAGCAGAACGTGCCATTGGAATCACTTCTACAGGAAGCGGAAATTCACGTGCCAACTGATCAACCCATTTAGAATCATCTACGATACAAACGAATTTTTTCGCAATAGACGCCACGATTTTTTCACGAGTCAACGCAGCGCCGCCACCTTTAATCATGTGCATATGACGGTTGATTTCATCCGCGCCATCCACATAGGCATCTAAACCGCCAACGTGGTTCATATCAACCACTTCAATGCCTAATTTTTTCAAACGTTGTGCAGTTGCTTCAGAACTTGCAACAGCAGCTTCAAGTTGAAGCTCTGGCAATAATTCGATGAGGAAGTTCACAGTACTTCCTGTACCAACACCCAAAATACCGCCCTTTGGCAAATGCTTTAACGCAGCTTTTGCGGCAGCTTGTTTCTTTTCATCTTGGGTAGCATACAGACTCATAACTTGGCTCAACTATTTTTTGACATTTGTTGCTGATTTTACAGCCCAAATGTACGGGTGTTTGTTACAATGAACGCCTATTTTAAACTGTTAGATGGAAAATTAACATGCTGTCTCGTTTGGTTCGACAAATATTACAGGCAACGGTCTATGACGTTGCAATCGAAACCCCACTCGAAGCAGCGCCACGAATTAGTGAAAAACTAAACAATAACATTCGCTTTAAACGCGAAGATTTACAACCTGTCTTTTCTTTCAAACTACGCGGTGCCTACAACCGTATTAGTCAATTACCGAAATCTCAGTTGGAACGTGGCGTTATTACTGCTTCTGCAGGTAACCATGCTCAAGGCGTGGCGTTATCTGGTAAAAAGTTAGGTATTCGCGCCATTATTGTTATGCCTAAAACCACACCAGACATTAAAGTACAAGCGGTTAAACGCTTAGGCGGTGAAGTGGTTCTGCATGGCGATTCTTTTGACGTAGCCAATAAATATGCAATCCAATGTGCAAAAGATGAAGGGATGACCTTTATTCCACCTTATGACGACGAACTCGTTATGGCCGGTCAAGGCACCATTGCCAATGAAATTTTGCGTCAATGGCGTGATGTCGACTATGTATTCGTTGCTGTAGGCGGTGGTGGTCTTATTGCCGGTGTAGCCGCTTACTTAGGTGATGTAGCACCGCATGTTAAAGTTATTCCAGTTGAATATGACGAATCTGCATGTTTAAAAGCAGCCTTTGAAGCCAATGAACGTGTCATTCTTCCATCTGTCGGTCTATTTGCCGATGGTACAGCGGTTGCACAGATTGGTGATAAACCATTTGAAGTGATTCAGCTACAAAAATCAGATAACTCAGGCCCAATTGTTGAGCGTGACGTTATTTTGGTGAATACAGATGAAATCTGTGCAGCGATTAAAGATACTTTTGATGAATGCCGTAGCATTGTAGAACCCTCAGGTGCAATGGCGCTTGCAGGCATCAAGAAGTATGTAGCTGAGCATGGTTTAGAAGGCAAAAATATGGTGTCGATTGTATGCGGCGCCAATATGAACTTTGACCGTCTGCGCTACATTGCAGAACGTACTGAACTAGGTGAACGTAAAGAAGCGATCTTTGCTGTAACCATTCCAGAAGAAAAAGGTTCATTCCTTAAATTCTGCCGTGCACTACAAGGCCGTAATATCACTGAATTTAACTACCGTGCAAGCAACTCAAGTGCCGCTCAAGTCTTTGTGGGTATTAGTCTCAAAAATGGTGAGAAAGAACGTCAGGAAATTTTTGAAACCTTAAAATTCCAATACGATGTAGACGATCTTTCCGATGATGAAGTGGCTAAACTGCATATCCGTTATTTGATTGGCGGTCATGCCGATATCGAAAATGAACGCCTATTCCGCGTGGAATTCCCCGAACGTCCGGGCGCATTACTGACTTTCTTAGAACGTCTAGGCCCAACGCATAACATCACCCTATTCCACTACCGTAACCACGGTGCTGCTGAAGGTCGTGTATTGGTGGGTATGGAAGCAACGGATGCGAAACAAAACCCAGATGGCTTGATTGAAACATTGGAAAATATTACCTATCCATATGTTGAGATTACCAATAACCTCGGTTATCAACGTTTCTTGAAATAAATAAAACGTCTATATGAAAGCTGGGATCTAGGTTCCAGCTTTTTTATTTGCATCAACTATTTCCTGAATCAAAATAAATAAATTCATCAATTTAATTCATCAACGCTGTCATTGTTGTTAATTTAACCATACCCTATAATCCATTGAAAATAAAACAAAATGGATATTTAAAATTGAATTTTTATGCCTTATTTATGATCGCTATTGTGGGTTTAGGTGGATATTTTATGTATATCCGGCTTATCAACTTAAGCAAGAGGAAGATAAGATTCGTCAAAGTATGAAACAAATTCCAAATCAGTCACGTACGCAAAATCTAGAAAATATTTACGGCTATACCGCGCAGGCTGAAATGTTGAATCAATATCCAAATTACATTGTATATATTCGCTTTGATGAGCTAAGTGATCAAACCGCTCCCGAATCTGTTCAAACCATTATCCGTGAATTTTCATGCGATGGCTTAAACCGTTTAAAGAACAATTCCGAGCTTGTTCGTAAAGCCACTCTTAATGTCATTAAAGAAGATCAACATCAATTTCAATATATTCTAAAAAATAAACTAGGCTATGAAATTTTTAAATACCAACAAGTTATGGATAATTGCCCCAATATTGCTGAACTTTATGCCTATCAAAATACTGAAGAAATTAAAAATTAGAGCTTTTCGGTTTAGATGGATTATGTAAATTTTCATAGCCGCTCTAGGCTGAACAAGCTAACATCAACATATTCAATAACTTTAGAATAATTTAGGAATACGGCATGGCACAATTCGCTGTGATTGGCTTAGGAAGTTTTGGCGCAACTGTAGCCACTGAACTCATGGGTTTAAAACACGATGTCATTGGAATCGATAGCAACAAAAAGTTTGTTGAAAGTATTTCGGACCAACTAACCCATGCAGTGATTGCTGATGCAACAGATGAACACGTTTTACAAGAACTCAATATTCAAAATTGTGAAGCAGTCGTAGTCGCAATTGGTGAAGATATTGAAGCCAGCATCTTATGTGTGCTCCATCTTAAAAACATGGGGATCAACAAAATTTGGGCCAAAGCCAAGTCCAAAGCGCATCACATGATTTTAACCCATTTAGGCATCAGCAAAATCATCCATCCTGAAGAAGATATGGGCGTCCGTGTTGCCCAGTCACTGAGTTATCCGATGGTGAGTCGCTACATGGTGCTCGAAGATGATCATTATTTGGTGAAAGTTGAAATTAAAGAATCACAACAAGGCACGCGTCTAAATCAAATAATGGGTCATGTCCCTGAAGTGAAGGCGATTTTGCATAAACGTGGCACCCAGCTTCAATATAGTTTAGATCCGAACCTGATTTTACAAACAGGCGATATTTTAGTGGTTGAAGGTTTACTCGAACATTTACGTCGACTGGCTAAACACTTTAAAGCAACTTTGTAATCAGCGTCGTGTCTATTTGCACACAATCGCGCAAGATGACAGTAGAAAAACATGAAACTGCACAATAAACAGCGTAATACCATTAATCTTAGCCCACCCAGTATTTTGGCATTGGGTTTTCTTGGGCTAATTATCATTGGCACCTTGCTGTTAAAGCTCCCATATTCACATCATGGCGATTTAAGTTGGATCAATGCCCTCTTTACAGCGACCTCTGCCGTAACCATTACAGGACTTTCAGTTGTAAATGTCGGCGAAGCCTATACGGTGTTTGGTAAAGTCGTGATTATGGGTTTACTACAATGCGGTGGTCTCGGTTTTATGACCTTTGCGATATTGGCCGCTATGAGTTTGTCCCCTAAAATTGGGCTAAAACAACAGATTATGGCTCAAGAAACCATTGGACAAACCAGTCTTGCCAAAGTGACCATGACTATTAAAGGCGTACTGCTGTATTCGCTATTTTTTGAAATGGTGGGAACGGTTATTTTGACCATCGCTTGGATGCAAGAATACAATTTTAACCAGGCCCTGTTTTATGCTGCCTTTTATAGTGTTTCAGCATTTAATAATGGTGGATTTTCATTATTTCCCAATAGTTTAATGAGCTTTGCTGACCGTTATTTCATTACATTTACCATCAGTATGCTTTACATCATTGGTGGTATCGGCTTTTTGGTACTGATGGACATTAAGCGCAATAAAAGTTGGAAAAAACTCAGCACCAATAGCAAGCTGATTTTATCGACTATTGCAGGTTTAAATGTCTTTGCCTTCATCACCATTTGGTTATTAGAAGCCAATAATGCGGCTACCTTAGCCACGATGTCACTTGGTGACCAAGCCCTCAATGCTTGGTTCCATGCAACAGTTCCGCGTTCTTCGGGTTTTAACAGCTTGCCCATGGAAAGTATGAGCGATGCATCATCACTCGTCACGATGTTACTGATGTTTATTGGTGGTGGTTCTCTCAGTACAGCCGGTGGCATCAAAGTCGGGACGTTTATTATTGTTGTACTCAGTGTGGTCAGTTTTTTAAGACGTGAAGACGAACTGCGTGTGTTTAACCATTCTGTTTCTGAAAAAACCACCTTCAAAGCATTAGCGGTAATTTTCATTACTGTTACGTTGATTTTCATTGGTTTTTTCAGTCTATTATTACTAGAGCCTGACAAACGCTTTTTAGACTTACTCTTTGAAGCAGTATCCGCTGCCTGCACCGTTGGTCTATCTCGTGGCATTACCAGTGACTTACAACCCGCCAGTTTAGTCGCCCTGATGTTATTAATGTTCGCAGGCCGTCTTGGCCCCTTAACACTGGCTTATCTGATTGCTACACCGAAGAAGAGTCGGTTAAAACACCCACCTTCTGAGATCCAAATCGGTTGATTTGTACATTTTCTCTCCGCCATAAAAAAAACCACGCCATAGCATGGTTTTTTTATTTACTGATGTTACATAGTAACATCAGTAGCGTAATTTGATTCAAATGAAAGAACGATACGTGGTAAGGTCATCCGCAAGTGTTTGAGACAGGATGACTTCTAATCAAAAATGTTTTTGCGATACTTTAAGTAAATAGACGCTAGAGAGCGAGTTTTGCGGATGACAATGGTTTTGGGTACTTTTGCCGAAACAAAAGTACCTCCAGCCGAAGGCTAATCCCTTTATTCAATCCCTAGATATAAGACTCCGTCGATTAGACTTAAAAGCATCTTAAAAATGCGAAATTACTTTTACGTCCGTAAATTAATTATTGAGCAATCATTAAAACCAATTCATTAATGACACACCAACACCGACGTAGGTTGCCCGATGGTTATAGTCAATCAGGCTTTCACCATAGCCATCAAACAATTGAACTGTGCCGCGCAATTTACCATTGATTGGGAAAGTCCAATCAAACTGCACAGCACCATGTGAGTCATCACCACCTTTCAATGAATGACGTAACATCAAACTAAAGTCATGATCTTTATGACGATAAAACGCTGTTAAATCCCCACGTCCCACATAATCGGTAATGTCAGGGTTGTTATCATCTTTGGTATCTTCTTCGAAACGATACCAAGGACGTAACATCAGTGCAAAATTGTCACGTTCAAATCCAAGATTTAACATGACACGATTCCAACTCCGCGATAAAGGATCAGAACGCCCATTAGACTGATGGTTAAAGGTTAGACCCAGCATACGCCAGTTCAAACCCAAGAGTTCATAATTGGTACGGAAAACCAGACTGGCTTCAGGCTCATAGTTGGTTTCACGGAATGGTCGTGATTCGTCTTCGTTGTAGACTTGCCAACGAGATGACTGGGTATAGCCCAACCAGATATCACCATTATCACCAAATAAGTTTTCAACAGCTTTGGTTTTTAATGACAATTGGAATTTGGCTTCCATCGATTTCAGGTTTTGTTCCTGATCGGCTTGTACCGTGTTGTTTTGATTCGGGCTTGATGGACGTTCATTTTTATCCGAAGTCCAATATCCCGGCATTAAATACACAGGTTGATAGCCACGAATATTCCACGTCCCCAATTTACTTTCTGGAGAAAGCTCCCAACGACTATCCAATAGTGAAAGATTTGGATTGAGGTTCGGTGCTTCTACAGCAAATAAACGGTCCGTAAACGCATGACTGACTTTTTCTTTGAAAGTTAGTTTCTCTGTCGGCTCAGGTTTAATTTCTTGGGCGGCTTGGCGCTCAGAAACCAACATTTCTTTTTCAGCAGGTTGCACTTTAAACAAAGCGTCATAACACGATAATCGCTCTGCATTTGACTCAAGTGCCACACATGCTTCAGCGGTAGCTGGTTTAACAGCCACTTCCGCATTTTGTGCATTTACAGTATTGACATACATTGAACTGAGCGCAATGAGGCTCAGTTGCAATGTCGTACGCTCAAGAGATTTGAACGCCATAAAAACCCCTTTTTTGTTTTAATTCACTTGTTTTATTTCGAAACCAAGCTCAACCAAAGCATCTCGCTTAGCCACCGGTGCAACCACAGCTTTTGTCGGTTGTTGTTCAACCAAGTACGCTACAGCAACACGTTTTAGATCTTCCAAAGTCACATTCAACAAACGTTCACGTAACATTTGACGGAAAGCTGGCGTGCGTTTATGCAATAAAGCGTAGCAAGCTGTAATAGCTTCACCCGCTGGTGATCCCGGTTTATCCATGCTAGCAATTAGACCCAAAATCGCTTCTTCTAGCTGATGCGGTTGTTGTTCAGCATTCAGTAGCCACTGCACACTTGCGTCAAAATCTTTAAACGTTTCAGCTAAACGTGGGTCTCGGTAGCTATAGAAACGGAATGAACATGCATTACCGTCATAGCTTGCACCACCACCATAAGCACCACCTTTTTCACGAATCGCGCTATGCAAGAAGCCATTACGCAAATAAGCCGCCAAAATCATTAAAGGTGCTGCATCAGGATGCGACACTTCCACCGCAGGATATGCTGAAGCGCAGAACTGAACATTGGCTTGAATGAGCCAAGCTTCGTCATTGTTGCTATCTGCAAAATTCACTTGAGTTAAAGCATGTGGGTTATCATCAATCGCCACTTTATCCCAAATGGTTTGAACTTCCTCAACCAATCGGTCTGAATGATGTTCTTCACACACCACCAAGAATTGTTTTGGTGCTTTAAGCAAACGGTTATGAATTAACTTAAGCTCATCAATCAAGGCATTATAAGCCGTGTCGTCTTGCTCAATTTTGCTGACAAGTTCTGACAGCCAGTTCAGCGCGCCTAGGCCTGTATTATGATAATCACGTAGCGCCAATGCACTATGTTGACGACCTGCAATTTGCATTGCATAACTATGACCAGAACCAGATACACGTGACTGCCAACGTGCTTTACGTTGTTGCAATAACTCTACGATACGATTTTTTTCATCAAAACGTAGCTGTTCAAAAGCCAATTTCAATAAGCGAATGGCTTCAAGATTATTCACCAATGATTTAGTGGTCAACGTTAGCCAAGCACTAATTTGACCTTTATCATCCACTTTTGAACGCAGCGATGCCCCCATACCTAAACCGCCACTCACAGCTGTTTGCAACTGTTGTAGCTCTAAGTAATCGTATTCACCTGCACCAACTTCACCCATCAAAATCGATAAGAGATTGAAATACGGCGATTGCACCACTTCATCAGGAATCTGAATTAAAACTTGTTGGTAATAAAGACCATTGGTGCCTGCGTGGTAAAGATTTAACGGTGTATCTAATCCATTACTGATAATTTCGCGTAATTGACCTTGTACAATCTGTAATTGTGCAGGAACGTCTTCTAAACCTACTTTAGGCAATAGGTTCAAATCATCTGGGGTATCTTGACGAATGTTCAGTGCTTCAGTCTGCGCAATAATCTCTGCTTTTTGCGCTTCAGTTAAGTTCGCAACAATTTCTTTTAAACGTGCTTTTTCTGCTGCCGCTTCCAACGCATTTTTTTCAGCATCTGGAACCAAAGTTAATTGCACACGATGTTGATTATCAAGCAAGTAAGTTTTGATTAAGTTGGATAACCACATTGGGTCTTTCAACTCTTCCTTCACTTGTTCAATGGCCGTATCCACATCCCAGACATCCACAGGGTCTGAATGGTGAATCGCACTGCTTAAACCATTCAGAATTAAGCTTAGGCCATATGGTGTACCATCACCATTAATTTCACGCTGATGCAATTCAATCTGATGCAAAATCGCTTCAACTAAAGCCGAATCAACAGGCTTAGCCGCAACGTCTTCTAATACTTTAAACACGCCATTTTTAAATTGTTCTGCATGCTCAGGGTTGGAACCTTGAATTGCACAGTAGAACGTCATTTCATAGTTTGAGTCATCTACGCCCATAAATGGACCAGTAGACTGCGCATAACCACAGGTTTCTAAATAATGACGTAATGGTGAAGCAGAATCTTCAAGCAATACACCTTCAACCAAACGCATACCTAAACGTAATTTGATATTACTTGCTTCTGGCAATAACCAAGAAAGCACATGATAGGTTTTGTCTTTGAGGTCTTCAGCATCAACTGCATACGTTTCAGTTACCGTTACAGGCGCAGTTAAGCGGCGCTCAGGTTTTGAATACAGCGTTTGACCTTTTTCAAATTTTGACAAAGCAAGCGTTTCAAACTGTTCTTGTAAGTTATAAGCAGGCTCATTACCAAAGGTCATGAACACCGCATTACTTGGGTGATAATGTGATTTGTAGAAACTTACTAGCTCTTCATAACTTAAGTCAGGAATGTCTTTCGGATCACCGCCTGAGTTGTAATGATATGTCGTTTCTGGGAATAAATGATGGGCAAGTTGGTGATACAACTGATCTGAAGGTGAACTCATGGCACCTTTCATTTCATTAAATACCACGCCTTTATATACAGCTTCTCCATTTTCTAGCTCAATACGAATCCCTTCTTGCGCAAAATCAAGCGGGTTCAAATTCGCAGCAAAAGCAGCATCCATATAAACTTCTAACAAGTTTTGGAAATCTTTTTTGTTTTGCGTTGCAAATGGATATGCCGTCCAATCCGCTGCGGTAAACGCATTCATAAACGTATTGAGTGAACGACGAATCATTAAAAAGAATGGGTCACGTACAGGGAACTTTTCTGAGCCACACAGTGCTGTATGCTCAAGAATATGCGCCTCACCTTTTGAATCCATCGGCTGTGTACGGAAGGCAACTAAAAATACGTTTTCGTCATGGTTTGTGGCTAAGTGATAATGCACCGCGCCAGTCACTTTGTGTTTATATTCAGACACTAAAATGTCTAAAGCTTCAACATGATGTTGACGAATCAACTGAAACGCAGGATGTACAGTTTGAGAAATGGTTTCAGTGACATCTACAGTCATGTGTGCTCCTAATCTATTCATTTAAATTAGGCAAAGTATACCTTAAAAAATCACAACTAGATTCACCGAAACAACATTTCCAACTGTTTTAATCAACTTGAACTTTAATTTTAAAAATCACTTGTTTTCGCACTAAAACATTTAGACAGATTTTATGGATTGCCTATCATTTCGTGTTGACCAATAGACGCAAATCACAATCGCCAATAACAATACAAAAGAAGCCATAAAGCGACTTAAATCCAATCCACCTGAACTGATGGGCTTATCTAAAAAATCGCCGACAACTGCGCCCAATGGACGTGTCAAAACAAAAGTAGCCCAAAATAAAATCGTCTTTGAGACCCGACTAAAAAAGTACAACAACGCCATCAATAGAGTTAAACCACCAAATAGCCAAATGCCACCGCTATAGCCTAATCCTGCACTATCGGAAGTCCAGTCCCCCAAAGCCGTACCTAATGTTTGAGAAAATGTAATCGTCAACCAATAAAAGATCTGTATGCGCGGCAAATTCACTACACTTGGATTGATTGACCCTTCGACTCGATACCAACTAAAAAGCGATATGAGCACCAAACTGAGTAACAGAAAACTACCACCCAAGTAGCCAATCCCTAAAGAACGATCTACAAAATCCGCTAAAGTCGTACCGACCGTAGTACTGGCAATAATCGTGGCCCAATATAAATAAGGTTTATAGGCTTTGGACTGTATTTGAAAATACAGCAGACTGATAAATATGCCTGCGAAAATAAAGGTACTGAGTAAATAGCCCAAATTTAAGGACATGGACAGTGCATCACCACTGGTTTCAACAAAGGTGGTCGCAAAAATTTTGTCAACCAAAACAGCGCGGTAATCTGGGGGACTTTTTTAACGTAGTCTTGTAGTTCATGCACTTGCATATGCATATGCATCACTCAATGCAGTTATTTTGATGCTTATATCTTCGATAACTGAAATGAATTTTTGCTTAAAATAAGGCACTCTTTTTTTAGAATTGTCACAAGAAAAAAAGCACCCGATATCGGATGCTTCATTTACAGTATTTACTGTCTATTTGTGGATTTAAAACTAAACTAGATATTTAAAATAATTATAATTTGGATGACTTTCGACATAGACATAATTCTGTTTTTGATAGAATTTTGCAGCATTTTTAAGCTCAGTATTTAAGCACAGTGCAGAAAAGTGTTTTTTTGCACCCTTTTCCAATTCCACCAATAGCTGCTTACCCACGCCATGCTGACGGTACTGCGGATGCACATAGAAACGGCGAACTCGTCCAATCCGTTCTTCTACACCAGTATCACCCCATTGCTGATTTAAACCGCCACAAGCAATTAATTTATCGCCATCATAAGCAAGCAATAATTGCTCACCCGTTTGGTCAAAACGATTTTTACCACTTTGATATTCTTCAATTAAACGGTGTATAAATGTATAGCCTTCATGCTGCGCCAAAGCAGCAATATTTTCGATTTGAGCAGGAAGTTGCTCTGCTGGACGAATCGTAATTTCCATATATTCACACTTTTAATCTGTTATCTATTTATGATGACCAAATCATCTTGATTCAGTCTGAACACCCTATAGCTCTATAAAAGTAAAATTTTTCGATTTGCACAATAGCAAAGCTGATTAAAACGGCAACTAATTCAAAAAAAATGTAAAAATATAATGGATTTGCCCGATTTTTATACACACTTGTCCTTTAATTGAATTTTCTTCAACAAACTACAGCAATCCTGAGCATTCGTGTAAACTTAGCACTTTCATTTTTTTGATGTGAACATACAACATGGCAACTGTTGACCTTTTTGCAATTGGTAATGCACTTATTGACCAAGAATTTAAAGTCTCTGACGAATTCCTAATTCAACACAATCTGCAAAAAGGTACGATGCAACTGACAGATGGCGATACTCAAGCAGCCCTTTATAACAATCTAAAAGCCACTCAAGAATATAAAGGTCAAGCTTCTGGTGGTTCTGCAGCAAATACAACGGTTGCTTTTAGTGCTTTAGGCGGAACTGCATTTTATGGTTGTCGTGTCGGCAATGATGACTTAGGTCAAATTTACCTAAATGGTTTAAACGACGCTGGCATCCAAACTGCAACTCAATCAATCAGTGAAGGTGTAACTGGCACATGTATGGTATTGGTCAGCCCTGATTCTGAACGTACGATGCATACTTACCTCGGTATTACTGCGGAATTGACTGATAGCCAAATTGATTTTGGCAGCTTAAATACTGCGAAATGGTTATATATCGAAGGTTATCTTTCAACATCAGACAGCGCACGTCTTGCGGTAAAACAAGCACGTCAAATCGCCAAAGCCAATGGTGTACAAATTGCATTGACCTTATCTGATCCAGCAATGGTGCAATATGCACGTCAAGGTCTAGATGAGCTACTCGATGATGGCGTGGACTTATTGTTCTGTAATGAACAAGAAGCGCTGATGTACACAGAAACAGATCATTTAGATGCTGCGCTTGCTAAATTGCAATCACTAAGCAAACACATTGTAATTACATTAAGTGCCAAAGGCGCCTTAATCCATAATGAAGCAGCAACATTTACCGTGCCAGGTCGTAAAGTTACCGCAGTAGATACCAATGGTGCTGGTGATGCATTTGCTGGTGCTTTCCTGTATGCACTCAATGCAGGTCATGACTATCAAACGGCTGCTGAACTTGCCATCTTGATTTCAAGTGAAGTTGTGGCTCAGTTTGGTCCACGCCTAGCAGTTGAAGACTATGCTCAGCTTTTACAATCATTTCAAAAGGAATGTGCTTAATGTTTAAAATTTGCATGACTGATGATGTACCTGAACGTGAAGCACGATCATTCGAAACGCCTGATGGCGAAACGATTTTTATCACCCAACGCGACGGCATGTTTTACGCTTATCAAAATAACTGCCCACACTTGCACGTAGAACTTGAGTTTCTAGAAAATCAGTTTCTAGATCGTGACCAAGAATTTATTGAGTGCTCAACACATGGCGCCCTGTTTATGGTCGAATCTGGGGAATGTATTTCTGGTCCATGCCAAGGTCAAGCCCTTGAAAAAGTGAACATTAACGTGCATTCTGATGGTGGAATCTACCTCACAGAAGAATAAACACTGGAATACAACCATGTCCGCATTTTTAACAGACTATAACTTAATACCCTTTCATTTAAGTTTATTGGCCGTACTGTTATTGGGCATGGTTGAAACCATTGGCTACTATATCAATATTAGTCCTAGCCAAGTTTTAAAAAGAATTGCCCCTCAGCGCATACAAGAGTTGGCATTATTGAATGTCAAATTTTCCAAGTCTCTGATTTTGTTCTTTTTACTGATGAATTTTAGCTTTGCAGGCTATGTACTTCAGTTTTGCATCCATGCCAAAGAAGGTCAATTCGTTCCCGCTTATTATTTAATTTTACCTGCGTTGATTATTGCCATATTCTTTACGGTATTTATGATTCATTGTTTGGATCAGGTTATCCCGCCCAAATATAAAAAACAAACGGTTAATTTACTCGGTCGTCTAGCCACCATTTCAAGTGGAAATGCCCGTCCCGGCTTTTCAGCTCAAGCGCGGGTGCGTGATGAGTTTGGTCAACTACATTATGTGCAAGTTGAGCCAGAATTTGGTGAGTTAGAGTTTCAGTCGAAAATCATTTTGATTCGTCAAAAAAAATCACACTATATTGGCAAAAAAATCAGTATGTCGAACCGTTTATTTAATCCATCCTAGTGACAATCTAAGCGTCACATTGTTATCATTTTTCAAATCATAAAAAAGCCAGTGTTCACTGGCTTGTATTCAATCAAATACCTAAATCGATATTTTGATTAACGCTTCAGGAAACCTGAGACCAAATTCATCACTTGTTGAATATCAGCATTCGCTTCTTGCTGATTGGTTTGTCCAGCTTGTGGCGTCAATGAGTCAATAATTTGCGGCAATACCGTTGAAATCGCACTATACACATCTTGTTTCTGAGTTTGAGTTTCTTGTGCAACTTGTTCCACTTCGGCATCATCAAATAAATTTTGTACTTGTTGATTATTCACAGCAGCATTATCGCCTGGACCTGTAGATACCCAATCATCAACCTGACTGCTCAACCCTTGTCCACGTAATTTATCCAAAGCACCTTGTAGGCCCCCTTGTTTTTGAATCCAAGCCAGCACCAGAGGTAACACTGCAACTAAAATTGTTGAAGCATTACCACCACTACTACGTTGCTGCTGTTGCGCTGCACCCCCCAGTTGGCCCAACACAGAGCCAAGAATTCCACCCAAACCACCCGCTTGGTTTTGAGCATTGTTTTGGGTATTTTGAGTGCCTGCATTTGCGCCCAATTGACCCAACACCGAACCTAAAATACCGCCCAAGCCACCTTGTTGATTTTGATTGTTTGCATCACCAAGAGCCTGCTTTGCTAAGATCTCAACAATATTATTTAAATTTGTCATTTTATTTTTCCCAGTGAAACCTAGTAAACTTAATTACAGCATACGTGGGAAAACACAGTTTTATCATAAATGTTTGTTAATTTTTGCAATTTCTCGCAGGCTAAGTATTTGTTACCAACGGAATTTATCCCAGTTTTCAGGATTTGCCCAAAATTTAGAGTTAAACCAATCTGGAATGTGTTTATAAGTCAAAATATTAAACTGCCATAAAGCAAAATCACTTTCATGCGTGGTTTTATCAATGAGCTGAGTAAAGCCTAAAGCACGTAATAATTGTTCATCGTGTAATTTACTCACCACCACGATGCGTTTGGCAAATAGGTCACGTAATTTTACCAACATCTGCGTTTTCTGCTGCTGATCCAAACTCAACATCGTTTCAGTATCAAGAATCACAAATCCAAGGTCAAAACGCTGGGTAAAAGGCAGATTTAAAAACTCAGTTACGTTAAAATGTTGCCATTGAATTGGATGAAATTGATTGTATTGTTCAAGATCCTGACCAATACAGATTGCGGTTGAAATGGACTGCTCTTTTGACAAATCGTCTAGCATAGAAGTGATGACATTTTGTTCAGCCATTGACCGCATCCTTAATAATGAAGTGAGTATTCGTATGGAACTACAAGGCATTTGCCATAAAATGCATGCAGGTCTTAAAGACCTTAGTGTAACTGATCAACATACACACAAGGCAAATGTTGAGTATAAATTTATTCTAGATCGCTCAGAAGTTGATCTACCGTTTAGCCTTGGTCAAGAAATTGAAATCGAAGCCACTGGAAATATCTACTGCATTTCTTGCGGCGCAAAAACACCTAAATCGTATTCACAAGGTCATTGCTTCAAATGCATGAAGACTAAGGCTTCTTGTGATATGTGCATCATGAAGCCTGAAACCTGTCATTATCATCTCGGGACTTGCCGTGAAGATGATTTTGCCCATGAAGTTTGCTTTCAACCGCATATTGTCTATTTAGCCAATTCAAGTGCCTTAAAAGTCGGGATTACCCGATTGGGTCAAATGCCTACACGTTGGCTAGACCAAGGTGCGACGCAAGCTTTGCCTATTATGAAAGTTGGTTCACGTCGTTTATCTGGTCAGCTTGAAGTCATGTTTGGTACGCAAGTGGCCGATAAAACCGATTGGCGTAAATTGCTCAAAGGTGAAGCAGAACCGATCAACCTGATCGAAATTCGCGACCAATTAGTGGAAGAATTCGCACCAAAAATTCAGACCATTCGTGAAGAATTTAGCCAAAATTTAGAGTTTAATGAAACCGTTGAACTGCTAGAAGATGAGTTGCCACGCCAATTTATCTACCCGGTAGATGAATATCCTGAAAAAATCAAATCGCATAATTTGGACAAAACACCGATTATTCGAGGAAAATTACAAGGGATTAAAGGTCAGTATCTGATTTTGGATACCGGTGTGATTAATATTCGAAAATACACTGGCTATGAAATTAAAGTACGTACTTAAATCGACTCAAAGTATCTAATTAAGTTTAAAAAAGCGAGATATTTCTCGCTTTTTTTTCACCCACTTTACCGATTTGATTCATTGAACAGTTGAAAGAAACTTTAAATATGGCAACGCCATTAACTGCTCCGCTTCTAAGATAGGCATATGACCAATATGGTCTAAAATCAGAGGCTTTTCGGCTTTTTTAAATAAGCTTCTCAGTTCTTCTGCCACTTCAACATTGATAATCTGATCTTGCTTCCCCCCAGATAATAAACACAGGTGCATCAATGCCTCGTGCAGCCAAAGCAAAGGACTCTGGCGTATACAAGGTCGCCATTTTTTGCAGTTGTTCCACCATTTTATTGGTATGTTTAGACTGAACTATCATCAACTTTTCTTGCCCAATTTTTAATTCTTGTGGAATAAAAGGCGGAGATTGCATCACGATCTTCATCACGCGATCAAAATCACCGGTTTTTCTGACCACTAGCTCTGCAAGCTTTGCCGTATCTTTTAAATATACTGTATTGCTCGACTTAAAGACACCAGCCGAATCCACCAACAATAAAGATTTCACTTCTAAGGGATACTGAGCGCTATAGAGCATGGCAATTGCACCACCCATCGAATGCCCTGCGATATGTAAATTTGGATCTAACTTTGCAGCATCAATAAATCGTCGTAATTTTTCAGTTAAATTTGGAATTGATAGATCAAATTGATCTGTGACAATAGTGCTCCATGTGCTGGCAGATCTTGAATAATGACATGATAATTGGGCGTTAAATAACGGGCAACGCGGTTCCAATTATCACGCGTGCCTGACAAACCATGTAGCAATAACAGCGTCGGTTTTCGTGGATCTCCTCCTTCACTATATGTCCACTCGATTTCATTATTTTTGACTTTTTTACTACTCAAGCCCGCCCAAGCTCTTTCCTGCTCTAAAACTTTTTGAAAGTTTAGTTCTGCAGCTTGAATACTACTGGCAACGCAAATCGTTAGTAGCATCTGTATCATGTGTTTAAAATAATGATCCATCCATCGCAATAACGGGTTCTTTAAACGTTTACATTGAGGCATATACAGAGATATCATCCGCTTAATCCTTTGTTGTGATGAGTTATTTTTTTCATATTATTTTTTGAGAACACCAATCTACGATGCTAGAGTCAATATTTCATATGCCAAATCTTTTAAATAAAAATTATATCTGTCAATTTAAACCAAAAAAAACCAGCTCGGAAGCTGGTTCATATTTCTAAGCAAGCCAATCAGACGGTGTCAGTGGAGCTTCAATGAGTAAGCTTGGATATTCAAGCGCAGGAAGTATAGCGGGCGGATTTGAAACATCGCTGCCCAATGCGATCAAATCCTGTTCATCGGTGTGCAATACAATTGGGACTTCATTCGCATCCTGTAAAAGCGTATCTAGATTGATCACAGATTGAATCGGCTCAATTTGACTGTCATTTTGGTTTTCAGTTTGTTCATCACTCAGTTCATCACTTACCAGTAAAATCTCTGTAAGTTCAGCTGATGATTCAGGTTGTGCAAGTATCAGTTTAGCTATTGAGATTTCAGGCGATTGAACACCACGACTGTCTTCCGCCACGATTGTTGCAAAACCGCCATTTTGAATCGGGTTATCCATCGACCAGAAACCACTTTCATTGGCATACGTCACGTACTCTTGACCATTGGCTGTCACAATGATTTTAGCCTGTTGAAATACATTACCTTCGAGTTTTTCACTATTTAGCGTCACTTCTGGCGCTGGCAGTACATAGCTTGGATTTTCAGGCGGGGTCTGAATAAATGGAAATGCCAAGCCAATCGCAGGAGATTGCTGACCAAATTGATCTTCCACAACAATCATCAACGTGCCACCATTTGCCACTGGATTTTCTATTGACCAATCACCATTTTCATCGACCTGAATACGATAGACCGCTTGATCCGACTCAATCACAACTGTCGTATTTGGTGCGGCAGTACCTGATATCACCGCGCCAGACTCTAAAATCGTAACAGCTTGCGGTAAAATGATTTGCGCTGTATGCAACGCCTCAGAACGATTACCGTCCTGATCAATTGCCACAACACTTATTGCACCTGTGGTCGTTAAAGGATTGAGCATCGACCAATCGCCATTTTCATCAGCAACTGTTATAAACTCTTGCTCACCATAGGTCACAACTACCGTATTTCCTGCTTCAGCTTTACCTATCAAGTATTCACCTTTTTCAAGAATTTCTGGCATCTTCGGTAGTACAATTGGCTCTGCAATTGGAGCAATCATTATTGCCTCTGAGCGTAAGCCATGATGATTTGCCGCATAAATTGTGACAACTCCGCCCTCTTTAAGTGGATTTTCAATCTGCCAATGTCCTTGTTTATCCACTTTGACCCGTGTAAAAGTTTCACCGACCGAAATGATCACCCATGTTTTTGGCTCTGCCGTGCCAGTTAAAAGGTCATTTAGTCCTGTCACTTCTGGTGTTGAGGGAATATGCTGATGCTGTGATTTCCCCTGAATCAACAACTGCTTTATTTCAACTTGTCCCAAAATATTTTTTAAAATACTGTTTAAATCTCTCATCTTTTGCATAGCACCCTCAAATCACATCATTATATTTTTTAGGAAACTGCCTTCCCAAACTCAATTTAAGAGAATTATTTAAATAGTCAATTTTATTTAATCTTTGTTTTTAAAAGTTTTTCTTAAAGTGTGATGCATTAAACTTAAACATAAAAAAACCAGCTCGAAAGCTGGTTTTTTTAAAGCTGCCTAAATTATTTAATTTTGGCATGATCTTTTAGATAACGTGTGTAGTCATCAAATTCTTGTTGACCACGAAGCTGTTGATAAAGTTTTGTTAACTCATCTAACTGCTCACCCGTTAATGTCGCATCAGATTGTTTGTTCACTGCAGTCACAGCAACCACAACCAATTCATTTGGTAGATTAGTCGTAGTAACAGACCAATGACCTGCTTTCGGCGCTTTTACACTAAATGCAGCACGTTGAATTTCGCGTTTTAACAAACCATCCGCACGAGTGAATGTACCCGCATTTTCAAAGTTTAAACTGCCTTTCGCAACTGAAGCAGCAGGTTTTGCAGCAAACTCTTTTAATGTCGCTTGAATTTGGGCTTTTGCAGCATCAGACGCTTTCTTTTCAATCAGCTGAGTTTTCACATGCGCTTTCGCTTCAGCTAAAGTTTGAACACCCGCAGCATGATAGTTACGCACTTTCACCCAAACCACATCACCGTTTTTCAACTGAATGCTCGATGAAACATTACGTTCACCATTTTTAACATCATCGTTAAACAATTTAACTTTGACGTTTGCATCACTTAAAACTGGATGTTGCGATGCTAATGTTAAGCCATTCAATGATTGTACTTTTACGCCTTTCACTTCTTGACCCACGACATCAAGGGCATCACTGCTCACGACCATGTCATTGAGGCTGTTTACAGTGTCAGAAAAAACATTGGCTTTTTTCGAAGCAGCGACTTCTGCTTGCAGACGTGCTTTTTCTTGTTCAAATGAAGCCACTTTTACAGCTGGCGCCACTTTTTCGATCAAGTGATAACCACTGTCTGTTTTCACAGGAGCTGTCACTTGACCAGCTTGAGCACCTTCAACTGCTGCATCAAATGCATCACCAAATACACCTTTTTCATAAGCAACCAGTTCACCACCTTTTGCTTTAGATTCCGGATCTTCAGAGAATTGCGCTGCAGCTTGGTCAAAGCTTAAACCCGCTTTAATTTTAGCTTGAACACTTTCAGCCAGTTTTTTAGCTTCGGCATCTGAACGATTGTCCGCAGTGATCATGATGTGCTTAACGAGTGGTTTAACTGACTTCTGTGCATTCTCAACAAAGCTGTTATACGCTTCTTTCAATTCAGCATCAGTTGCAGCTTCTACTGGTGCAGTAATATTGGCAGGTGTTAATACGACAAAATCAGCATCAACACTGGTTGCTTGCTTAAATTTGTTTTTATGCTGCTCATAATAAGCGGCAATTTCAGCATCAGATACTTTTACATTTTTCTTGTAATTTTCAAGATTAATGCTGGCCAACTGAATACTACGTTGTTCCGTTTGTAAGTTCGCAATTTGCAAGATATCAAGCTTACTCACTAATGCATATTCCATAAATGTTGTAGACAACATTTTTAAAGCATGGTCTTTACGTAAGTTATCAATGAATGTGCGGTTCGTCATACCAATCGATTCGAGGTATCTCCCAAACGCTTCATCAGAAAATTGACCATTGACTTGGAAGCTTGGCTGCTGATGAATCATTTGCACAATTTGTGCATCACTCAAGCTAATGCCTAATTTATCAGCTTGTTGCAATAACAATTGGCGTGAAACCAAAGTATCCATCGCTTTATTGCTAATGAAATTTTGATTCAATAATGTTTCATCACCCTGAGCATATGCCAGATATTGTTCTTTTAATGAGTTCGTCAGTGCTTCGAGTTCTTTTTGAGAAATTTCAGTACCGTTTACAGTCTTTGCTGCATCTTTAGATCCACCACTAAAATATCCTTCAATACCTACAAGTGCTAAAGGGGTCAAAAACAAAACGAGCAAGACCTTGCCCAGCCAACCCTTAATGACTTTACGAAACGATTCCATAAGTATTCCAATATTTTATTTGCGGTGAATTTTAACCGAAAACCCGAGATGAATGAATGCGATATATCAATTAATCACATTTACCAATAAAAAACGCGCCAAATAATGGCGCGTCTCATGTGCTTAATAAGATTAAGCTACAGAATCTTTCAAGCCTTTACCAGCTTTGAAGCTAGGAACTTTGCTTGCTTTGATTTCTAAAGTCGCACCAGTTTGTGGGTTACGACCAGTACGTGCAGCGCGCTCTTTAACGCTGAAAGTACCGAAACCAACTAAAGTAACTGTATCACCAGCTTTTAAAGCATTGGTAACTGCAGCAATTGTAGCATCTAAAGCTTTACCGGCATCGGCCTTAGATAATCCCCCATTTTCGGCAATTGCATCAATTAATTCTGATTTATTCATGAAAATTACGTCCTCTTAATATCGTTTATTTAAGGTTCAAGAATTTGTATAAAACGCCATAACGCCTTTATAGCAATGCTTTAGGGTTAAACGCAATACTCCTCAACCTCTTTTTATAGAATTTTTTGACGAAAAAAACCTTGAAAATTCGATAATAGTAAAAAAGTTAGTGTTTTTTTAGTATTTCGGCCCTCAGTTGGGCATTTTCTTCGGCCAATAGGTCAACTTTAGTATGTAATTGAAGTATAAGCCTTTCTACGTGCTGTAAATCCTTTACAGTCACCAATCCTAAACGGTTTAAGGAATGATTAACACCATTATCTAAAATTTTTTCTACTTTATCTTTCGTATCAGTTACAGATTCTTTGGCTTTTTCTGAAACTTTTTCGACAGTTTGATCTGCAATATCAATCGTTTTGGACTCAAGCTCCTCTCCAACTTTGACTAAAGAGTCAAAAAGCTTATTTCCTTCACCCTCAGCACGTGAAAAAGCACCTAATCCAGCCAACCAAATCTGTTTGGTATATTTGCGAAAATCCATTTTAGAGCGACGGTCAGAATGACTACGTACGCGAGTTTTAGCCGGCTTTTCTGCTTTTTCTTGTGCATCATCAATTATGCTTTCTGTATTTTCCATAATCCGCACTTCTCCTGATTATTTTATGTGCACAGCAACATGTGATTCTTCATTTTAACAACATAATAGCAAACATATGACTTGATAGATTGATTAAACTGTTCTACAAAGCTGGTGAATTACCAACTTTTTGGTATATTCTAAGTTCCTCTAGAGCAGGATGCTCAGTTTCCAGTGCTTTCAGATTTTAACAAGGACATTTTTTTTATGAGTGATACGCAACAAACACAAGCTCAACCACATTTGTTGCTTACTATGACCCTGATTGTTTTAGAAACGATTTTTACTTTCATTTTAAAACATGACCGCGTTGTAGCATTACAAGCTAAAAAATTTGTTGATCAAAAAGTCGCACTTAAGATAAATAGCTATATCCCTTATTTTGATTTTTATGTTCAGTTTACTGAACACGGTATTCTTTTCGACACAAAATCCCCAGATAAAGCGATCGACCTTGATGTCCGTACGACACTAATGGATTTGGTGAAAATCTTTGTCTTTGGTAATCGTAAAAGCATCAAAACCATGCGTATCGATGGTGATGTAGTTCTAAAAGATGAATTTCGTGATCTGGTTTCATTATTTAGTGTGCCGAAAATTTTATCTGACTGGAAACACTGGCTGTCTGAACCTGTCGAAGAAAACGATATCGTTGCGTCTAAAAAACGTATTGCCCCACTTTTAGAAAAAATCGAACAGCAACGCTCAAAAATCAACACGCTGCAAGTTGAAGTTAAACAATACAAAAACCGTATTAAGCGTATCGAACGTCGTCAAAAACGGATTAATATCGCTTTTAGTCTAATATCTGTTCTTTTAATAACGTTATTAGTGTATAATGTGTGGTTCAAATAAATATATAATTTTTCAGACAAAATAAAACAAATAAACAATCTCAAAAAAACTTGACTATTTTAGTCAGGATTCATAAAATCTGCACATCTAGACTTAACATGTGTATCGAATCATGCGCTTAACAACTCGCGGTCGCTACGCAGTGACTGCTCTACTTGATCTAGCTTTGCAGCCAACTGAACAAACGATCACTCTTGCAGAAATTGCAGCTCGTCAAACCATTTCAGTGGCCTATCTTGAGCAGTTATTTGCAAAATTAAAGCGTCACGGCTTAGTTTCCAGCATCCGTGGAGCAAACGGTGGTTATCACCTTGCTCGTAGTGCTGAAGACATCACTGTTTTGGAAATTATTGAAGCTGTAAATGAAACAGTTGATGCAACCCGTTGTGACCACAAAGGCAACTGCCAAAATGGTGCAATGTGCTTGACTCACGATTTATGGCAGGAACTCTCCCACCACATTGCCGATTATCTTGCAAAAATCACCCTTGCTGACCTTGTAGCACGCGATAACGTTCAAACCGTATCTATTCGTCAAAATTCAGCAAACTTTGATTCAGCCCTTTTATCGGTTACAGGTATTTGACATGAAGCGTCCTATTTATCTTGACTATGCAGCAACTACACCTGTAGACCCTCAAGTCGCAGAACGTATGATGGAATGTCTAACGTTTGACGGTACTTTTGGTAATGCAGCTTCTCGTTCTCATGCTTACGGCTGGCAGGCAGAAGAAAAAGTAGAATATGCACGTGAACAAGTTGCTAATCTAGTAAAAGCTGATCCACGCGAAATCGTTTGGACTTCTGGTGCAACTGAATCTGACAACCTTGCGCTTAAAGGTATTGCTCAGTTCTATGCATCTAAAGGCAAGCACATTATTACAAGTAAAATTGAACATAAAGCAATTCTTGATACTTGCCGCGAGCTTGAAGAAGAAGGCTTCGAAATTACTTATCTTGAGCCAGAAGCAAAAACAGGTTTAATCACACCTGAAATGGTTCAAGCAGCCCTTCGTCCAGATACAATTCTTGTATCTTTGATGATGGTGAACAATGAAATCGGTACAACTACAGATGTAGCTGCAATCGGTGAATTGACTCGTGCAAACAAAACTTATTTCCATGTAGATGCTGCGCAAGCTGCTGGTAAAGTAGAAATTGATCTTTCAACAATGAAAGTTGATTTGATGAGTTTCTCTGGCCACAAAATCTATGGCCCTAAAGGCATTGGTGCTCTTTATGTACGTCGTCAACCACGTGTACGTATTAAAGCGCAAATGCACGGTGGCGGTCATGAACGTGGTATGCGTTCAGGTACGCTAGCGACTCACCAAATCGTGGGTATGGGCGAAGCGTTCGAACTTGCAGGCAAAAACCTACATGCCGAACAAACTCGTATTCGTGTACTTCGTGACAAACTTTGGAATGGCTTACAAGGTCTTGAACAAGTCTTCCTGAACGGTCACCCAGAATACAACGTTGCAAACTATCTAAACGTCAGCTTTAACTTTGTTGAAGGTGAATCGTTAATGATGGCACTTAAAGATTGCGCAGTATCTTCTGGTTCTGCATGTACATCAGCAACTTTAGAACCATCTTATGTACTTCGTGCATTGGGTCTTTCAGACGAATTGGCTCACAGCTCGATTCGTTTCAGCTTTGGTAAATACACCACTGAAGCCGATATTGACCATGTACTTGAAATTACTAAAGCAGCAGTTGAAAAACTACGTGATCTTTCACCGCTTTGGGACATGTACAAAGAAGGTATCGACCTTAATTCTGTAGAATGGGCTGAACACTAATTCATCCCGGTGAGATAGCTTTTATTTTAAGGCTATCTCATTGATTAACGTAATTTCACCCCCATATTAATCTTAAGGCTGACCCCGAGGTTTGGAGAAGCGTCATGGCTTATAGCGAAAAAGTAATTGATCATTACGAAAACCCTCGTAATGTTGGTGTTTTAGACAAAAATGCAGAAAACGTTGGTACAGGTATGGTCGGTGCACCAGCTTGTGGCGATGTTATGCGTCTACAGATTCAAGTTGATGACAATGGCGTAATTGAAGAAGCTCGCTTCAAAACTTACGGTTGTGGTTCAGCAATTGCATCTAGCTCATTAGTAACAGAGTGGCTAAAAGGCAAAACTCTTGATGAAGCTCAAGCAATTAAGAACATTGATATTGCAACTGAACTTGCACTTCCACCAGTAAAAGTACACTGCTCTGTACTTGCTGAAGATGCAATCAAAGCTGCTGTAGAAGACTACCGTAGCAAGAAAGTAAAAGCTTAATTGTTTACGTGTTTTAAAAAAGATTAACGGAGTTTTCATGATTCATTTAACTGAAAATGCTGCAACTCATATCAGCAATTACATCAAGAATCGCGGTAAGGGTGAAGGCATTCGCGTTGGCGTGAAAACTTCTGGCTGTTCTGGTCTAGCTTATGTACTTGAGTTTGTCGATGATATTGACACGCATGACCAAGTATTCGATCAGTTTGGCGTAAAAGTATTTGTTGACCCAAAAAGCCTAGTTTATCTTGAAGGTATGGAGATGGACTATGTGAAAAATGGTTTAAACGAAGGTTTCGAATTTAATAACCCAAATAAAAAAGGTGAATGTGGCTGCGGCGAATCGTTTACGGTTTAAGCCTTTTCCACGCTCCTTTTTCGCATTAAAACAGTGTAAAATTCACTGTTTTAATTGCATTTAAAGCAACACTTTTTGCACCTCTATTGCGGACACCATCTCCCATGAATCATTTTGAGTTGTTTAACTTACCTGTAGCACTCGATATTGATTTAGCAGTTTTAAAATCTGAATTTTTAAAGTTGCAGCAACAATATCATCCAGATAAAGCCGAAGACAAAGATCTAGCCCTGATTAAATCCAGTGAGATTAATCAAGCATTTAAAGCTTTATCCAATGTTGATAGCCGCGCTGCATATCTCTTAAGTCTCAAAAAACAAGATTATCACCTTGATCAATCGATTAGTGATTTTGAGTTCCTACAAGATGCCTTAGAAATTCGTGAACAGTTAGATGAGGCATGCTCTGCTGATGACCTCACTTCACTTAAAACTGAAGTTCAGCAATGGATAGACGGTTTGGTTCGTGAATTTAAGATTGATTATGACGACGAAGACTGGGCAGAAGCACGTGATACCGTACGTAAATTACGCTTCTTCCAAAAAGTTATGGCTGACATCGATAAAGCTGAAGATCGCTTCTTAGACGACGATAGCTTTGATTTAGACGATGATTTTTAATTTATTTTTTATATTTGACGTTCAAAGGATGTAACACACATGGCTCTCTTGCAAATTGCAGAACCTGGTCAATCAAGTGCGCCGCATGAACACCGCATCGCAATTGGTATCGATCTTGGGACTACACACTCTTTAGTAGCCACGGTACTTTCTGGTAAAGCGAAAGTGCTTAACGATGAACATGGTCGTGTGTTACTCCCTTCTATTGCACACTATGGCGAATCCACTACGCAATATGGTGACGACGCAAAGGCATTCTTAACGACTGATCCTAAAAACACCATCGTTTCTGTAAAACGCTTTATGGGTCGCTCTAAGACAGATATTAAATTCCAACACCCGTACAACTTAGTCGGTGAAGCGAATGAAATGCCTGCTTTTGAAACTGCACAAGGTCGCAAAACACCAGTTGAAATTTCTGCTGAAATTTTAAAACAACTTAAAGACCGTGCAGAAAGCAGCTTAAACAATCCAGTAAATGGTGCTGTCATTACTGTGCCTGCCTATTTTGATGAAGCACAGCGTCAAGCAACGCGTGATGCAGCACAGCTTGCAGGCTTAAATGTACTCCGTCTTTTAAATGAACCGACTGCTGCGGCAGTGGCTTATGGCTTAGACCAAGACACCAATCTTGCACATGATCAAAACTATGTGATCTACGATTTGGGTGGTGGTACTTTTGACGTTTCAATTTTACGTTTCTCTCAAGGTGTTTTTGAAGTTCTAGCAACGGGTGGCCACACGGCGCTTGGTGGTGATGACTTAGACCGTCTGATTGTAAAATGGGCAAAAAAACAACTGAATATTGAAACTTTAGATGATGCTGAATATGCCCATTTCATAGTTTCTGCTCGTAAAGCAAAAGAAGCATTAACTGAGGCTGAATCTGTAGAGCTTAAAGTTCTTGATCAATCATTGACTTTAGACCGCCCTACTTTTGAATCCATCATCAAAGTTGCTTTGGATAAAACCATCAGCGTTTGTAAACGTGTCATGCGTGATGCCAAGCTTGAGCTCAGCGATATTCAAAATGTGGTATTGGTCGGTGGTTCTACCCGCTCGTATGCTGTACAAAAAGCTGTTCAAGATGTCTTCAATCAAGAACCGCTCTGTACTATTAACCCTGATGAAGTTGTGGCCATTGGCGCGTCGATTACAGCGAACCAACTTATTGGTAACTCTAAAGATGGTTCACTGCTTTTAGACGTCACGCCGCTTTCTTTAGGTTTAGAAACCATGGGCGGTTTGGTTGAGCGCCTTATTTCGCGTAACACAGCCATTCCTGTGGCGCGTCGCCAAGAATTCACAACCTATCAAGATGGTCAAACAGCAATGTTGATTCATGTTGTACAAGGTGAGCGTGATTTGGTTGAACATTGCCGTAGTCTAGGACGTTTCGTGCTTCGTGGTATTCCACCGATGACTGCCGGTCAAGCGCGTATTGAAGTGACTTTCCAAGTTGACGCAGATGGTTTATTGACGGTGTCAGCCAAAGAAACCACTTCTGGTGTGCATGCTCAAATTGACATCAAACCTTCTTATGGTTTATCTGATGCCGACACTGAACGCTTACTGATTGATGGTTATAAGTTTGCTGAAGAAGACAAAAACTTACGCCATCTTCAAGAAACCAAAGTGGAAGCAAAACGTGAACTTGAAGCACTTGATCAAGCACTTAAAGTAGATGCTCAACTTCTCAGCCAAGAGCAACATAGTTCCCTCACTGCTGCACGCACAGTTTTAGATGCTGCACTTGAAACGACAGATATCAAAGCTATTGAACATGCTGTAGAACAGCTTAAAATACATAGCGATGCATTTGCTGCAGCTCGTATGAATCAGCACATTGATGCCGCATTGAAAGGCACAAAACTCGATGATTGGTCAAACTCAAATTAATTTATAGGTCAAGATTATGCCACGTATTAAAGTACTGCCTCACGCAACAATCTGCCCAAACGGCGCTGAGTTTGAAGTCGAAGCAAATGCTAACCTTTGCGAAAGCATGTTAAAAAACGGCATCAAAATTGAACATGCATGTGATATGTCTAAAGCATGTACCACTTGCCATGTGGTTGTACGTAAAGGTTTTGATGGTCTAGATGAAATGGATGATGTCGAAGCAGATCTTCTCGATCGTGCTTGGGGGTTAGAACCAGACTCTCGTCTGTCATGCCAAGTAAAAATTGAAGATGAAGATTTAGAAATTGAAATTCCCAAATACACCATCAACCATGCTTCAGAAAATCATTAATTTATAGATAATTTTCTATAATCAAAAAGCCAGTTCATCGTAACTGGCTTTTTATGCATAAAACTATTCAACAATTCAAAAAAAAAGAAGACGTTTTGATAAAAGAATGAATTGAGTTATTTTTACAATTTAAGGCAATACGATTAGATCTAATTTTTATAATGTATATGTGAAATTAAGAGTGAGATTCAGTTTTTTTGACTTCTTCGATCACTTCGTCTTCTAAATTCAGTTTAACAATACCAGCAGAGTTGGTCATTTTTTGCTGAGTTTGTAAGCGTTTAATCATACGTTCTAAAACATGTATTAGTTCAGGATATTCAAAGTTTTGTACTTCATCTAAGTTCAACAATAGATTAAAGCCTTTATATTCGTAATCGAACCAACGTTGATAATCTGTTTTCTGTGAGGTGTATTTTTCCATCACTTGCCAAGTACGTACTGGGCCTTTGATGCCTTTTAAGAAGATCGGTGCTTTAGGTGCACATAAATAGTCATTTTTCACTAAATGATGCGTATCGTCTGAAATCAAAATTTCATCGACTTCGGCCGCACTTTGCAATCGTGCAGCCAAGTTCGCATCACGACCCACGATGGTATATGCCATACGGTGAGCTGCACCATAGTTCCCAACGTGGCAATACCCTGTAGAAATACCCATACGAATGTGTAGCGGCGGATAACCCATTTTAATCCAGCGTTCACGCAGTAACTTCATTTGCTGACGCATGACCATTGCCATCTCTAAACAGGTTTTTGCATCTTGCTCTACGCCTTGGCTATGTGGATCACCAAAGAAGATTAGAATTGCATCCCCCATAAATTTATCGACAGTCGCTTCATACTGCTTGGCAATTTCAGTCATATGACTCAAATAGTCATTGAGTAGAAATGCTAAATCGTCTGGGATTAATGTTTCAGAAAGCTCGGTAAATCCTTGGATATCTGAAAAGAAAATCGTGAGTTTTTTACGTTTATATTCGATTTTAGCTTCAGACTCACCTTTCATAATCGATTGCCAAAGTTGCATTGGCGCATAACGACTCAATTGATTAGCGAATTCCATATAACGATTCATCTGATCATAATAGTGGTTCTTTTTATTGCTCAAAGACTGAACTTGGGTGTGTTGATAAAATGTCCCCACACTGAAATATGTAATAAGACACAAAAAACCTAGAACGGTTAACTCACTGCTGGTTGACTCAAAATATTCTTGAAAACCAAAGATATAAATATTACACAAATAAAATACAGTGACACCAACAATCCCAGCTAAGGACATCATTAAGAAATTAATTTTGTTATAAATGGTTGTATATAGCAGCGCAAAGACCGCAAGAAAGGTTAAAACGAGGCTTAAATGTACTGCAGACATTAGTACAGCAATTACTATGATATCGATCAGAAAAAGCACATTGCGCTTAACTTGATTGCTATATCGATAAATTAACCAATGAGAAAACTTAGGAACGACTAAAATCAGAAAAAATAAAAATACAGGAATATAGATTTGATATTGCGTATCTGGCTGAGTGTAATGATAGACAACAATCACCAAAGACAGCATGATATATCCCATCAAACGATGAAAATATTCAAACTGTTTAGGCTCTTTGCTGATTAAATTGTCTAACGGCACTCGATCGCCCCCATACGGACACTCATTCTTCTACTATCCTGATATTGTCCGTAAATCGGGATTAGTCCATACGCCAATCAAAAGGCATATCACCTTGACCACGTAGTGCAAGCATTAGTGTTTGGCGCATGTGTGCCAAGACATCATTGTTATAAGGAACTGCTGGCGTACCCCAAACTGGTTTCGGCCAAGCTACATCATTTTGATAACGAACAACATGATGAAAATGTAATTGTGGAACCATATTACCCAATGCAGCTACATTCATTTTGTCTGCACGGAATACACGTGACAATTGGCTTGATAACCAGCTTGATTCACGTAAAAACTGCTCTTGGTCTGCCTGACTTAATTCATAAAGCTCTGTAATTCCCGGAACACGTGGAATCAAAATAAGCCACGGGAATTGCATATCATTCATCAAACGACATGTTGACAGAGGAAAGTCGCCTACATAAAACGTATCTTGAGCAAGTTGTGGATGTAAACTAAACATATCTTTATAAATGATGCAAAATTAGAATGATGGCTAATACTATCACATCCTTATGGGTGTGAATATTCTGTACAGAACGTTTCATTACAAATAAACCGCATTTGAATAAAACGTTGCTTGCTTATGACTCTAATAAATTTTTCAAAAAAATCAAGCGTTTCTTCTATATAAAAAACACGCATAAAAATCTACTCATTCTAAACAAGCAATTTATACGCCAAATCTAGTGATTTGGCGCTAATTCCTTCAGTAAACTGTCTAATAAGTCATTTATAAATTGAATGCGTTTGTCATATTCTTCGAGCATGACCATCACTTTTAGACGCTGTCCACCTTCCATTCGGAAGAAAGTCGGATGCTTTTGCATCATTTGGATGATGGATATGGCTTGAACTGGTGTATCTGGCGAGAACTCAATACTGCCGCCATGTGAGCTGATATCAATTTTAGTAATACCCAATTGTTCCGCTTTTAAACGCAACTGATGGACAGAGAATAATTGCTTGACTGCTTGCGGCGGCAAGCCGAAACGATCAATTAACTCCATACGAATGTTATCGAGTTTCTCTTGAGTATCCGTATTACTAATGCGTTTATAGAACAATAACCGTTGATGTACATCACCTAAATAATCATCTGGAATTAAGGCTGGCATGTGCATGCTAATTTCAGCCGTTAATGACAATGGAGAGTCAAAGTTAGGCGTTTTACCTTTTTGAATGGCTTTGGTGGCTTTTTCAAGCATTTCCATATACAGGCTATAACCGATGGTTTGCATTGAGCCACTTTGCTGTTCACCCAGCAACTCACCTGCGCCACGAATTTCTAAGTCTTCTGTAGCCAACATGAAGCCCGCACCCAAAGTCGATGCACGAGAAATGGCATCTAGGCGTTTTTCAGCATCACCTTTTAAACCTTTAAGCGAAGGCACAAGTAAATATGCATAGGCTTGATGGTGCGATCGACCGACACGACCACGTAATTGGTGCAACTGCGCAAGTCCCAGTTTATCTGCACGCTCAATCAAAATGGTATTGGCGTTTGGCACGTCAATCCCAGTTTCAATAATGGTTGAACACACCAGCACGTTATATTCTTTGTGATAGAACTGCTGCATGATTTGCTCTAGCTCACGCTCACGCATTTGACCATGTGCTACCGCAACTCGGGCTTCAGGAACCAATTCACGTAGAGTTTCTGCCGTACGTTCAATGGTCTCGACTTCATTGTGTAAGAAATACACTTGCCCGCCACGTAGCAGTTCACGCAAGATAGCTTCTTTGATCGAATCTCCAGTATGCTCTTGCACAAAGGTTTTCACAGCAAGACGACGGGCAGGTGGCGTTGCAATAATAGATAGATCACGCATACCACTAAAAGCCATATTCAGCGTACGTGGAATAGGCGTTGCAGTTAGCGTTAGCATATCAACATCGGCACGTAAGGCTTTAATTCTCTCTTTATCACGTACACCAAAACGGTGCTCTTCATCCACGATCATGAGGCCGAGATTTTTAAATTGCACACTTTCCTGCAAGATTTTATGTGTGCCAATCACAATATCCACTTTGCCTTCTGCGAGGTCTTCAATGGTTTTGGTATGTGATTTTGATGAACCAAAGCGTGAAAGGACTTCGATACGTACAGGCCAATCCGCAAAACGGTCTTTGAAAGACTCGTAGTGCTGCTGCGCCAACAACGTGGTTGGAACAAGTACAGCCACTTGTTTGTTATTTTGTACTGCCACAAATGCAGCACGCATGGCCACTTCTGTTTTACCAAAACCGACATCACCACAAACCAAGCGATCCATCGGCTTCGTTTGTTGCATGTCATAGAGTGTTGCTTCAATAGCATTGGCTTGATCTAAAGTTTCTTCATAGGCGAAGCCACTGGCAAACTGCATATAGAGACTTTGATCCAGTTCAAATCCATAACCCGGCTTCGAGTGACGACGGGCTTGAATATGTAAAAGTTCGGCCGCCACATCATGGATTTGCTCTAAAGCTTTGCGTTTGGCTTTAGACCATGCATCTGTGCCCAATTTATGTAATGGTGCTAGATCTGGGTCACCACCGCTATATCGGCTAATTAAATGCAGGTTTGTCACAGGGACATACACTTTGGCTGCATCGGCATAGTCTAACTGCAAAAATTCATGGTCTTGCTCATCGATACTCAAGGTAATTAAACCTGCATATCGCCCCACACCATAATCAATATGAACCACTGGTGCGCCAATACTTAGCTCGGTTAAACTACGAACTAGGAACTCTTCTGATACTTCCTCTTGGCGTTTACGACGACGTTGAACCACACGGTGTTCATAAAGCTGATTTTCAGAAATTACACTGAGCTTGTCAGTTAACAATAAACCACGATCTAAGGGCGCATTGGTGATCGCAATCGCATGCATAGAATGCATAAAATCATTAAAACTTTCGACCGTCGGGATATCACCCAAACTTGGACGCAATGCATCTTTTAAAGTTTCACGTCGACCAGCGCTTTCAGCCACTAAAAGTACCGGATAATTTGCCGCATCGATATACTGCTTAACCGCAGAAAATGGTTTTTCACGTTTTGGATCGACAGGTAATCGGGGTGGAATCTCAGCTGCAAGATTGATCACGCCATTGCGTTCATCAAAAGCCTCAGGTGAAGCCACAATACGACGGCAGAGATTTAATTGTTCTAAAACCTGATTTGGTTGTAGGAAAATCTGCTCTGGCGGCAAAATCGGTTGGTCGACATTATGACGACGGTCTTCATAACGACGCACAATGTCTGACCAAAACTGAATCAATGTGTCATCTATGGCTCTGTCTGTAATGACAATGCCATTCTCAGGTAAGTACGAAAACAGGGTACTTTGCTCTCTCATGGCTTGTTCAGAGAAGAACAACGGAAAATAAAACTCAATACCCGGTGAAGCTATACCATCTTGTACATCTTGATAAATTGGGTTTTTCTTTGGATTTGCTGTCGGAAAATTTTCCGCATATCGATCACGAAACAGTGAACGTGCTTCTTTTAATGGAAATTCTTTTGCAGGTAAAACCGTAAAATAATCTAAGTTTTGGGTGGTTCGCTGAGTTTCAGGATCAAAGAATTTGAGGGTATCGATTTCATCATCAAATAAGTCAATACGAATCGGTGAACTTTGCCCCGAAGCGTAAATATCCATGATGCTGCCGCGTACTGCAAATTCACCATGATCATAAACGGTATCCACCAAGTGATAGTCCGCTTGTACTAATCTTAATTTTTGTTGTTCGATATCAAATTTTTGACCTACTTTAATATCAAAGTGTTCACCTAATACCCAAGATGCAGGCGCAACTCGCTGCGCTAAAGTTGTTGCTGAAACCAACAACACACCTTGCTGTGGCATATTGGACAAAATCGCCAAGCGCTCAGAAACGATGTCTTGATGTGGCGATAGGCGGTCATAAGGTAAAATTTCCCAATCAGGGAAAATAGTCGGCTTAATTCCGTAAAATTCCAGCTCACTTTCTAACTGCCCGAGATGCTGATTATTACGTGCTACAATCACAAACAACTGTTTCGATTGTTTGCTAATTTCTTTAAATAATAATGCAGCAGATGAGCCTTGTAAGTTTCCGACCCACCGCTTTTCGCCAGCTTTAAGCTGTTTAAGATTGAGTTGTGAAATTTCTTGCTGGAACATGATGTAAATAGCTTTTAATGTTTTAATCACTTAGTGATCATATTAACACGATGCTTTTTACATTCCGAGATTTAAGCAACTATATACAGTGTTTTAACCAATGTGGATTTGTGATTGTATTTTCTATTGATGAGTACCCTTAACGCACCCATCAAACTCAAACACTGCAGTCCATTCACTTACTTACGATCACGGATGAATTGACGATAATAATCATTCAATAGTTTGACATAATGTTTAAATTGCAACAGATTTTCTTCAGTATTGCCTAATCGTGCAACAAAGCGTTGATTTGCAATTTCCAAGTCTATTTTTTCATTGATAATCATTGCAGTCGCATAGAGCTGTTTTAAATCATCGAAATTTGTCATTTTTCTATTCGACAAATATTCCATACGTTCAGACAAAGTATTTAAAACTACGCCTTCAATGATATAGCCCTGAGTTTCATCATATTGAATGTGGTGTTGTTCTAAGTAAAGTTGCTCAGGCGACTCTTTAGCGCCTTTGAATAAATCGACTAACTTATTAAACATCTGACTATCTACAACATGATAAAAAACCTATTGTACTTCGATTACGTCCTTTTTTGGGCAAGTTAAAGCTTTTCTGACTTTATCTATGCACTAAATTTTTCATCCAAACCTTCATGACTATATATAGAACAATAATTACAATCCTAAGCAAATATAGCGTTTTATTCTCAACCTAATACTTTCTTTTAGAAATTAGGTTTCTAATGGATACTTAATACATGACTGTCATTAGTTTAGTTCTCTATATTTACCACTAATTTCTTCAAATAAAAAACGAAGGATTAACCTTCGTCATTTACTCATCATTTACTATTTAAAAGTCTTAAATAAGCATTTAACTCACTTGAGCGAGTGGCATACTAAATGGTGTCACTTCAGAAACTAAATTTTCAATCGAGAAAATTTCATCCAATTGACTTTCAGTTAACAGCTCTTGCTCTAATACCACTTGGCGAATGGTTTTATTTTCAGCAATACATTGCTTACCGATTTCATCACATTTTGCATGACCTAAATATGGATCAAGTAAGGTCACGATTCCTACACTACGCATCACTGCATCAAAACATGCTTGCTCATTTGCCTGAATCCCTTGAATACATTTGCTGTCTAATGTTTTTACTGCATTCACCAAAAGCTCAATCGATTCATTCATGGACAATGCAATCACAGGCTCCATGACATTTAATTGTAATTGCCCTGCTTCTGCAGCCAAAGTAATGGTTAAATCATTACCCATCACTCGAAATGCAATTTGGTTGACCACTTCTGGGATCACGGGATTGACCTTTGCAGGCATGATCGACGAACCTGCTTGTAACTCAGGTAAACGAATTTCCGCTAAACCTGTTCGTGGCCCCGAACTTAAAAGACGTAAGTCATTACAGATTTTAGAAAGTTTGACAGCTAAACGTTTTAAGCAACTTGATAATAAAATAAATACGCCACAATCGCTGGTTGCTTCGACATAGTCTTCTGCACCTTGCAATTTTAGACCGGTCAAATGAGCTAGATTTTCAACGGCCTTCGCTGCATAACCCGCAGGAGAATTCACGCCAGTGCCAATTGCCGTCGCACCTAAATTAATTTCCAATAGAAGCTGTCGATTTTGCTCAATCAACTTCAAATCTTCTTTTAATAATGTTGCAAATGCACGGAATTCTTGCCCCAAAGTCATCGGAACAGCATCTTGTAACTGTGTACGCCCCATTTTGATGACATGTTTAAACTCATCGGCTTTAACATGTAAGCTTCCAATTAGCTGATTTAAAACCACAAATAAAGCATCAAAAGCGCTAAATGTTGCTAGACGCAGCGCTGTTGGATAGACATCATTGGTGGATTGTGACTTATTAACATGATCGTTTGGATGAATCCGTTGATAACTGCCTTTAGCATCTCCGAGCGACTCAAGGGCAATATTGGCAATGACTTCATTGGCATTCATGTTAATAGAAGTGCCTGCTCCACCTTGATAAATATCAATTGGAAATGAATCCGACCATTGTTCTGGATGATCAATCAATGCATCACACGCCTGCTGAATCGCTTGGCGAATATCATCTTGTATTAAGTTAAATTGATAATTGGTTTCTGCTGACGCTTTTTTTACCTGAGCAATAGCGCGTACAAAGTTTAAATTTTGTCCGACATGCTGCTTTGATATTTGAAAGTTTTCGATGGCACGCAATGTATGTATACCGTAATAACATGACTGCGGGACTGCTTTATCCCCCAATAAATCATGCTCTATTCTCGTTTTTTCCATTTGAACCGTTGTCACTGCGCATTCCCTCTAATTACGCACCAAGACTGTGCATACCTCATATTCGACCTGTTCAAATCATCTCACTACAGATGATGTGATGCACATTTGCAACCAAATATTTCAAATGCACATTTCTTGTTCACCATGTAACATTGTGTAATTTTTACCTAATTTCATTAGTTCTCTTTTTGTGATGAAAAGTCTTAAGTAGATTTACATTTCAAAATTTAAATTCCCTTCTGGACAACATTTCAGCAGCACAATAAAAAATTCGATTTGTAATAAGAAAAAATATCATTTACGCAAAACATACATAAAATATGCTTAAAGGTTACAGAGTGTAATTTTTAAATCATGCTTGAATCTGCGACTTACGACAGAAGTACAAATTTTCATCTAGGACAGAGATGATTTGCTTTCATTAAGGATGAACCGTCTATGAGCCATTTAAACCCGACATTAGTCACCTTTATTTTTTATATTCTTGCAATGCTTGCCATTGGTTTGTATGCCTACAAAGCTACGCATAACTTTGACGAATACATTTTAGGTGGACGAAGTTTAGGAAGTGTTGTGACTGCACTTTCAGCAGGTGCATCCGACATGAGTGGTTGGCTACTCATGGGTCTCCCTGGTGCAATTTATCTATCTGGTCTTTCCGAAGCTTGGATTGCAATCGGCTTAATTATCGGTGCTTGGTTGAACTGGCTGATCGTTGCAGGTCGCTTGCGTGTTCATACCGAATATCAAAATAATGCGCTGACCCTGCCCGATTATTTCACGAGCCGTTTTGCAGACCGTAAAAAGATTTTACGTATCATTTCAGCTGTAGTGATTTTAGTGTTCTTTGCGATTTACTGTGCTTCTGGCATGGTGGCTGGCGCACGACTTTTCGAAAGTTTATTCGGTTGGAACTACACAACAGCACTGTGGATTGGTGCAATTGCAACCATCAGCTATGTCTGTATTGGTGGATTCTTAGCGATCAGTTGGACCGATACTTTCCAAGCGGGTCTGATGATCTTTGCACTGCTGATCACACCGATCATCGCTTACCTTGCTTTAGGTGATAACAGTCAAAATCTTGCTGCTATTTTGGAAACAGCTCGCCCGCAAGCTTCCAATTTATTTGAAGGCTTAAGTACAGTTGCGATTTTATCCCGCATGGCGTGGGGCTTAGGCTATTTTGGTCAGCCGCATATTTTGGTTCGCTTTATGGCAGCCGACTCTGTTAAATCCATTCCGAATGCACGTCGCATTGGTATGACATGGATGATCCTATGTCTAGGTGGTGCTGTAGCGGCGGGTTATATCGGTATTGCTTACTTCCAAGTCCACCCAGAACTAGCAAGCGTCGTTAATGCTAACCCTGAAACGGTATTTATGGAATTGACTAAAATTCTATTCAATCCGTGGATTGCAGGGATTATTTTAGCCGCAATTTTAGCTGCGGTGATGAGCACACTTAGCTGTCAGTTATTGGTGTGTTCAACAACCTTGACGGAAGATTTGTACAAAGGATTTATTCGTAAAAACGCATCGCAAAAAGAATTGGTTTGGATTGGACGTGCGATGGTTTTGGCAATTGCCGTATTTGCAATCACCTTTGCAATGAACCCTGCAAGTAAAGTTTTAGGCTTAGTGGCTTATGCATGGGCAGGTTTCGGTGCTGCATTTGGCCCACTGATTATTCTTTCATTGCTGTGGAAACGTATGACGCTTAACGGAGCAATCATTGGCATGATCGTGGGTGCTGTGACTGTCATCGTGTGGAAAAACTACTTAGGCCACCTTGGTTTATACGAAATCATTCCAGGCTTTATTTTCTCTGCGATCAGTATCGTTGTGGTGAGCTTATTGGGCAAAGCACCAGAGGCGGATGTGGTTGAACGCTTTGAAAAGGCCGAAGCGCAATATCAAAAAGAAATGTCTGAAATCTAAAATTTTTGACACTAAAAAGGGGCTAAATGCCCACTGCTGTCCCACAATTTTTCACAAGAGGAAGCTCATTTGAGCTTCCTCTTGTTTTATGGGTATTTTATCGGGTGAAAATAAAGCTTTTAAAGTTCTTCTTTCAAACAAATTCACTTGAATTATT